>CAMUFS010000185.1 GCA_947088195.1 uncultured Clostridia bacterium | reverse complement strand
TGTGCCAAGTGGAGAGCTTTGTTGTGATATTGGAAAACATTTTATGGATCGAAAGGAGTGGGAACAAGCCATTTTTTGGTTCGAGGGGGCTCTCCATGCACCAATGCGAGAACAGGCAGGGGGCTTTGTGCAAAAAGAAAACTATGGCTATATTCCTTGTGTGCAGCTAAGTGTATGTTATGAAAGGATGGGCCTGAGAGAGCAAGCACTAAATTATCATAATAAAGCAGGAATTTATAAACCATACGGAACAGAATATCTTAAAAATCAAACATATTTTTATCCTGCCAACAAAGAATAACAACTTCAGAGACACATTCTAATTCTACAACAAACACATCTTAATAAATTTTTATGGCATCCAAAACACGCAGACTTACTTCGCTAGAAATTGTAAACTAATATAAGTTTTAGAACATTCTAAAATAAGATGCATATCCTTAATAGTGAAAATGAAACTATAAGGAGACTTTAAATATATGGATTTATTTAGAAGAAATTGTGATTGCTGCGATTGTCAGGGGCAGTCTTGTTGTAGAGTTTGTCAAGGTCCCACCGGGCCGCAGGGACCACGAGGATGTCCGGGTCCTACTGGGCCTCAAGGACCTCAAGGTTTTCAGGGCATACAAGGTCCTGTTGGCGATACAGGTCCTCAGGGTATACAAGGACCACAAGGGCCTACTGGACCGCAAGGACCTCAAGGGCCTCAGGGTGCACAGGGACCGCAAGGGGCTACCGGACCTCAAGGGGTGCAAGGACCTGCTGGAGTTACTGGACCTGTTGGACCAACTGGACCGCAGGGGCCGCAAGGAATACAAGGGCCTGCCGGCGTTACTGGTCCCCAAGGCTCTGCTGGTGCAGTAGGGCCTGCTGGTGCAACCGGACCGCAGGGACCTCAAGGAATTGCTGGGCCTGTTGGACCGACTGGGCCGCAAGGTCTTCAGGGTACGGCTGGACCTGCTGGCGCGACTGGGCCTCAGGGACCGCAAGGTGTAGCTGGTTCTGTTGGACCGACTGGACCGCAAGGGCCTCAGGGTACGGCTGGACCCGCTGGTGCAACCGGACCGCAGGGACCCCAAGGTGCTGTTGGACCTGCTGGACCAATGGGCGCCACAGGTGAGGCTGGACCGCAAGGACCTCAAGGAATCGCCGGTTCTGTCGGGCCAACTGGGCCTCAGGGACCTCAGGGTACGGCTGGACCTGCTGGCGCAACCGGGCCGCAGGGGCCTCAAGGCATAGCTGGTTCTGTTGGGCCAACTGGACCGCAAGGGCCTCAGGGCACGGCTGGACCTATTGGCGCAACCGGGCCGCAAGGACCTCAAGGTGTAGCTGGACCTGTTGGACCGACCGGACCTCAGGGACCTGCTGGTTCTGTTGGGCCAACTGGTCCACAAGGACCGCAAGGAATTACTGGCTCGCAGGGCGTGCAAGGACCACAGGGGGCTACTGGGCCGACTGGACCTACCGGGGCAACTGGACCGCAAGGGCCTCAAGGATTAGCAGGAGCAACGGGGCCTACTGGTGCATCAGGTGCTGCTGGAGCAACGGGACCTCAAGGGCCTCAAGGTCTTCAAGGGATTCAAGGTCCACAAGGAGTAACCGGACCTACTGGTGCTACGGGACCTGCCGGAATAGCTGGACCTACTGGAATAGCTGGACCTACTGGGCCTACTGGAATTACTGGACCTACTGGCGCAACGGGGCCTCAAGGGATTCAAGGATTAGCAGGAGCAACGGGACCTACTGGAGTGACTGGGCCTGCAGGAACGGCTGGCGCAACGGGACCTACTGGAGTAACTGGTCCGACCGGGCCTACCGGCGCAACAGGACCTACGGGACCTGGGAATGGATTGGCAGCCTACGGTGGAAAATATAATAATACACCTCAAACATTACAGCTTGTTATTGGAGGCTCAACACAGGTTCCATTACCAGTCGCTATGCCTTCCAACCAAGTCACCTACGCTTCACCAAATAGCATAACTGTAGCAACCACAGGAACTTACGAAATTAATTACTCCACCACACTTTCTGCTGCACTTGGCACGGCTGTGACATTGGCAGTAAGAGCAAATGGAACAAATATACCAGAAACAGAAATGTCCAGAATACTCGCAGTGGGAGTTGGATCACTCTACAGCGGCAGCGTTATTCACAATCTAACAGCCGGAGACGTTATTGATATGGCATTATCCGCACTTTTGGCGGTTGGAGTAACATTGGGAAATGGCGTAAATGCCTCTCTCACTCTGAAAAAACTAAATTAGCTACACAACACAGATAACATTCTTTCTTCCTCACTTAACGTGTGATCCCTACACTACATGAATATCCATCGTATCTGTATGGGTTTACACATCAAAAGATACGGGTAACAATCGTTATCCGTATCTTTTTAATAAATTTATTGGATTTTTCTCAAAAGAATTTTATCACTTACTTTGCTATTTTCCTATAAAATGCAATATTTTCCCTGCATAATCCCCCTTCATCGCAGGAACCAGCACGCCTCCTTGCATCAGAAGCTCTCCACTGTAATGTTCTTCTGTTCCCTCAAGATAGTACATAGTTTTTGGCGCAAGCCCAGCCAAGCGGATGCGCTGGCTTTTCCGATGAGCTTTTGTTCTAGTTTGTATATAAGTGACAAGCACCTCGCTTTTATCCTTGGCCACAATAGACCAACAATCAAACTCATGATTCTCCCTCTCCGACGCAATCCGATAATAATCTCCCTCACGCACTAATGGCTGATATTTATGATAAAGTGCAATCTGCTCACGCATAAGCTGGCGCTCCCTGTGTGAAAGCTTTGTAATATCCAGTTCATAGCCAAAAGTACCAGCAAGTGCCACATACCCTCTTGTCTCAAAAGGAACCTCTCTGCCACTGATATGGTTAGGACAGATACTTACATGGGCACCTATGGTACTTAAAGGATATAGAAGAGCTGTTCCCTCTTGTATCGCCAAGCGCTCCGCAGCATCTGTATTATCTGAACACCAGATCTGAGGGCTATAATATAACATGCCTGCATCAAAACGCCCGCCACCACTAGAACAATTCTCTAATAAAAGATTAGGAAATTCCTGAAGCAGCCTTTCTTGAAGTTCATACACCCCCAATACATACCGATGATACAATTCTCCCTGATGCTCTGCTCCTAAACATGCGCCTCCCACATCTGTCAGCCTCCGATTCATATCCCATTTTACATAAGAAATATCTGCACTTCTAAGAATAGCTGCCACAGACTCATATACATAATCCACAATTTCCTGCCTTGACAGATCAAGCACATACTGTGCTCTGCTCATCGTTGCTGTCCGTCCGGGAATCTGAATTGCCCAATCAGGATGACTGCGGTACAAATCAGAATCAGGAGAAACCATCTCTGGTTCAAACCAAATGCCAAATTTCATACCAAGCTTCTTAAGCCCTTCTGAAAGAGCAGCCAAGCCTCCCGGCAGTCTTTCCTCATTTACCTGCCAGTCGCCAAGAGAAGAGCGATCGTCCGTCCGCCTGCCAAACCACCCATCATCCATCACCAACATCTCTACGCCCTCAGCCCTCGCCTGTTTCGCGATGGTGAGAAGCCTCTCTGTATCAAAATCAAAATAAGTAGCCTCCCAATTATTGATAAGCACAGGACGCTTCTCATGAAGATAAGGACTTCTTATCAGATGATTCCGATACAAATCATGAAAGGTGCGTGTCATCTGTCCTAACCCTTTATCTGAATAAACGCACACTACCTCTGGAGCTACAAAAGATTCACTAGGCTTTAAAACCCATTCAAAGCCATCAGGATGGATTCCCATACTCATTCGCACTAAACTAAATTGTGACAGCTCTGCAGATGCAGTAAAATTGCCTGAATACACAAAATTCATGGCATAGACTTCTCCAGTATTTTCCGTGATATTGGCAGAAGCCAGAGCAAGAAACGGATGCTCTTGATGGCTGGATACTCCTCGCTTGGAGGCGACATCCTGACACCCATACCCAAGCTTTCGAAATTCCATCTGACGTTCTCTTGCCCATGAACCCGTCAAAGTCAACACCTGAAACTCCTCATAATCCATATCCAAACACGCCGACAGCACTTTTTCCAGATATAGCTTTTCCTCACCCTCATTTACTACTTCCACACTGCGGATCAATGCATCATTATCCTCAAAAATACTATAGCGCAAAATGACCTTTAGCCCAATACATACATCCCTACAGATAATCTCTAACGTCTCTGCTTTCTTCCCCTGATTCTCAAAGGTGGACGGCAAACCCTTTAGCTTTGGCTTTCCATTATAGATTTTATAACTATCATATGTCAGTTCACAACAGCGATATCCACCCTCTGTGCGCACCCTAAGACAATCATTTCTAAAATCTCCCGCTCCCCATGTCGAATATTCAAAAGGAAATGCATCCAAAAAACCTTCCTTCTCAAATACATTCTTGACTGGCATCTCATCCACGCGCATCAAATAGCCACAGGCACAATCCTCCATACGTCTGCCATAATATACATGCCCGACATAAGTCTTATCCACAATACCAATAAAATAAGAGGTATGTTCCGTCATTAAATGAAAAATAGCATGCTCCTTATCAAAAATAATCGCCATGATACAATCTCCCCTCTAAACTCCGTAAATCTCAGAGCGTGTGCCTCCGATATGCTTAAAAATTTCCATCAATGTATAATCTAATTTATCCATATCGATTGGCTTTGCAATATGTCCATTCATCCCTGCCTCAAATGCCTGCCTCTTATCTTCTTCCATGGCATTAGCTGTCAAAGCAACAATCGGAACATCAGCAAGCTCTGGATCAGACAGCTTTCTTATCTCTCTGGTGGCCTGATACCCATCCATACGAACCATCTGTATATCCATAAGAATGAGATCATAATAACCCGGAACAGAATTTGACACCATAGCAACTGCCACATCTCCATCCTCGGCACATTCCACCTCAAATCCTTTTTCCGTCAAAAATACCTCAGCGATCTCCCTGTTTAGAGGATTATCCTCCACCAAAAGCACTCTTTTTCCATCAAAGGACAAAACTTCCTTCTGTGTCACAGGCTGCTCCTTGGCAATCTTTAACTTCATGCAGATAAAAAACTCTGTGCCCTTCCCCTTTTCACTTTTCACCTGAATTGTACCATTATGAAGCTCCACCAACTGCCGAGTGATAGCAAGGCCAAGCCCCGCACCTTCCACACCGCTCAAGGTCGCACTCTTCTCTCTCTCAAAAACACCAAAGATATGTTTTTGAAATTCATCCGTCATGCCAACCCCAGTATCCTTGAAGGAAAGATGAAGCTCTATGCATCCCTCTTCCTCAGCCTCCTTCTCACTAATGCAATACTCCACATGTCCTCCCGGCTCTGTGTACTTTAATGCATTAGACAAAAGGTTCATCGCAATCTGCTTCATGCGCAGTCCATCACATAAAACACTATCCTCTGTTATATTCTCCAATTTAACTTCAAAGGTAAGTCCCTTTGTCTCCATCTGAGAACGGAACATCTGATCTGTCTCCTGCACCGATTCCCGAATATGAAAGGGCTCAATCTCCAGCTCCAGCTTTCCTTTCTCAATCGCCATATCAAGCAGATCATTGATCAGGCGCTTAAGATGTTTGCTGGCATGTTCCACCTTGTTAAGGCTGTCCTCCACCCTTTCCTTGTCATCTAGATGCTCTAGTGCAATCTGTGTAAAGCCTACCACCGCATTCATTGGCGTTCTAATATCATGAGAAATATTGAACAAAAAAGAGGACTTCGCTTGATTGGCAATCTCCTCCCTATATAATGCCTCCGCCAAAGCCTTTCTCTGCTCCTCCTCCTTCTTCACAATTTCATTTACACGTTTAAATAACATTTTAGAAGTAAAAAAGGCAAGAATCGTAAAGGTGGCAACTGCAATCGGAACAAACAATTTTAATCGCTGAAATGCCTCATACTGATGGTTTGCGTCAAATTCAATTCCAAGAACACCTATAATTCTCCCTCTGTCATAAAGAGGCAGATAACAGATAAAAATATCACCCCAGCTCGTGTGTAAAATCTCATCGGGATATACTTCCTCCCCGCGAAGAGCCCGATCCATATCCTGATAGATCTCTGGTTCAATGAGATCTCCCGGATAACGATAATCTTCACTCTCAATATCCAAACCATCTATTACATATATAAAATCCCCATTTCCATTTCTTTTCGCTGTATATAGATAGCGGACACCCGTCGCCTCCTTCACGGCACTAAACATATCATGAAGCATAATATATCTCTCATTCGTTATATCTTCCCGACTCTCAAAATCAGCAAACGCTATC
>CAMUFS010000184.1 GCA_947088195.1 uncultured Clostridia bacterium | reverse complement strand
AAATTATGATCTGAGAGATAAACAGATAAAGGCACAGTTCTTTGGAGGAATTATGGGGCCTGTTATGGGAAATCTAAGTCAGGTAAGCTATGCCCTAACGGCAACAATAGGTGGTATTCTATGTGTGCTAAAAGGATTTGACATTGGAGGCTTAACTGTGTTTGTCAACTATTCCCGACAATTTAGTCGTCCAATTAATGAGATCTCCATGCAGATCAATACCATTTTTTCCGCATTGGCAGGAGCGGAGCGCGTCTTTGATATTATGGACCGAGAACCAGAGCAGCCAGATGTCAAGGATGCCGTAGAGCTTCCTTCCATCAAGGGAAATGTTGTGTTAGATCACGTTACGTTTGGCTATCAGCCCAACAAAGTAATATTAAAAGACATATCTCTCTATGCAAAACCGGGGCAGAAAATTGCCTTTGTTGGCTCAACCGGTGCAGGAAAAACAACGATCACAAATTTGCTCAATCGTTTTTATGACATCGATCAAGGAAGCATTACCATAGATGGCGTTGATATTCGAAAATTAAAACGCGACTATCTAAGAAAGAATATAGCAATGGTGCTTCAAGACACCCATCTTTTTACTGGAACGGTGAGAGAAAATATTCGTTATGGAAGACTTGACGCCACAGATGAAGAGGTGATTCAGGCAGCAAAGACAGCCAGTGCACATTCCTTTATTATGCGTTTGGAGCATGGCTACGATACTATGCTGGAAGGAGATGGGGCAAACCTAAGCCAAGGGCAGAGACAGCTTTTAAACATTGCGAGAGCTGCCATATCAAAGGCACCAATTTTAATTCTTGATGAGGCGACAAGCTCCGTCGATACCAGAACAGAACGCCATATTGAAAAAGGAATGGACCGCTTGATGGAAGACCGCACAACATTTGTCATAGCACATAGACTGTCCACTGTCAGAAATGCAAATGCGATTATGGTATTAGAAAATGGAGAAATTATCGAGAGAGGAGATCACGAAGATCTTCTAAAAAACAAAGGAAGATATTACAACCTATATACAGGATTAAGTGAATTGGAATAGAAGGAGATCCGCATAGAAAGTAAAGGGCTATGCGGATTTTTTGTATAGGAGTATTTAAAAGAAACGTGGCATTTTCTTGTTTCCTTTTTGAGTTCGTGTTATACTTAATGTACTGCTTTACAATTTTGGGATGGAAAATATATTTGGTTTATCATTTTTGAGAGAGGTCCGCATAGCCAGCTCTGCTAGTATCCTCCGTCACCGCGCTCCCGCTTAGTGAAAAACGTAATGGACGCTAAACTCGTGAGAAACCTCGTTAAGCGCCAACGTTTTTCAATAGGTTCCTTGAGGATACTAGCAGAACTGGCCATGCTGCTTTTTTGAGTATTTCAGATAGTTATGTATTAGGAAGTATGTTCTTTCGTTGCTTGGAAGGTTAAATCATAAGAGCTGTGATATTTGTGTCAAATTCAGGTAACATACCTCATTATGTGCCTTTTGTTTGGCACAAATCTCCCACAGATTGTGATGCATATCTGGCAGAAAGCATTTTCAAGACATGCTCTAGCACAATCAAGAAAGCAGCACAGAGAACTCTCTATTGTCCTGCGGAACCTATTGAAAAACGTCGGCGCATAATGAGCTTGCGAATTATGCGGTACGTTTCAACGAGGTTTCTCACGAGTTTAGCGTCCGCTACGTTTTTCACTAAGCGAGAGCGCGGTGACGAAGGATGATAGAGAGTTCTCTGTGCGGACCATTCCCGAACATGATAAAATATATTTTATTAATTTTTAGAAAGATTGTAAAGGTGTATTTATATCAGATTATTTTTTTCAGGAGGCTGGAAGTTAGAGATGAAGAATATTATGTCTGCTGTGTGTGCTATGTCTTTTGGAGTTTTGATGATTGTTTTGTTTTTGATGGTATTGCATGAAATTAGCCCTGTGAACAAAAGCGCTGAAGTAAATCAGAACACCCTAGCACAGACAGAGATAGCCGTTATACCTGAAGAGACATCTCTTTTGGTATCTGAGGAGACATCTTTTTTGGAGGAAAATACTTCTACGATCGAGGAGAAGGAATCTGTGCCAGAGGTATTTTTAGAGTTAGATACAAAGGAGAAAGAATCGGAGAGTGAGCTACAAAAGAAGACGCAAACACAAATTTTATTTGCTGGGGATGTCTGTATACAGGATTATATTGCAGGGTATTATGATAATTCTGGAATTGACAGTATTGTCTCTAATACATTGAGAGAGCAGATGTTATCGGCGGATATTATGATGGTGAATCAAGAGTTTGCGCTTAGTGAGCGCGGGGAGCCTATGGAAGATAAACAGTATACTTATGAGATAGCACCGCGCTATGTCAGCATTTTTACGGATCTGGGCGTTGATATTGTGACATTGGCGAACAATCATGCATTGGACTATGGAAGGGATGCGCTCTTGGATTCTTTTGATGCATTGGATGGTGCTGGTGTTCTGTATGTGGGAGCAGGAAAGAATTATGAGCGGGCGAAGAAGCTTGAGATTATAGAGAAGAATGGTATCCGTTTTGGATTTTTGGCGGCGTCACGCGTGATACCAGTGACGGAATGGAATGCGGGATATGACACGCCGGGTATGTTGACCACATATGATCCAACGGCTCTGATAAGGGAGATTGAGAAGGGAAAAGAGCTTTGTGATGTGTTGATTGTCTATGTGCATTGGGGTGTGGAGAGAAATGATTTCCCGGAGGAATATCAAAAGACTATGGCGCGCCAGTATATTGATGCTGGGGCAGATGCAGTAATAGGATCGCATCCACATGTTATGCAGGGAATTGAGTACTATAAGGGCAAACCCATCGCCTACAGCCTTGGAAATTATATTTTTACACCGAGAACGGGAATAGGAGCGATGATATGCTTGTCATGGGACGAGGAGGGGGAGACAGAGGCAGCGCTTGTGCCATTTAATGCCTCGGCATTTCCAGTGAAGGAGTTGGAGCAGGAAAAAAGAAAGGATTTTTTTCAGTATATGGAGAAGATTTCTTTTGGGATAAGCATTGATGAAGATGGAAGGATATGTTATACTCAAGATAATAAGCCTGTTAATGAACCGTAAGGGGAATGGAAGGATTTGGCTTGTGTCCGTGCGGCATCCGCAAGCCTGACGAAAGAAAAAAGCCGCGCAGAAATGAGGAGAAGTATGAACGAGATATTGTATCATTTGATGGATTGGCCTGCGATTGAGACCTTGGTTTATTCGGAGGAAGATATGCCACGAACCATATTAGGACCGCATAAGGTGGAGGAAGGAATTTTAATTCAAGGATTTTTTCCGGGTGCGGTGAAGGTGGAGGTAGTAGCAGGAAACAAATGCTATGAGATGGAGCTTGCTGATGAAACTGGATTTTATGCTGCGCTGTTGCCCGGCAAGAGGATTCCAGCATATCAGTATCGGATTACCTATGAGGAGGGAGAAGAGCAGAGTTTTGCAGATCCGTATGCTTTTGACTCGGTTTTCACAGAGGAAGAATTAAAGAAATTTAATGCAGGCATTTTATATAATGTATATGAAAAGCTTGGCGCACATCCGATGACCATCCATGATGTGGAGGGTGTGCTGTTTGCAGTCTGGGCGCCTATGGCGATGCGTGTGAGTGTAGTTGGTGATTTTAATAGCTGGGACGGCAGGCGCCATCCTATGCAGAGACTGGGAGATTCCGGTGTCTTTGAGCTTTTTATTCCGGGGCTAAAAACAGATGAGATCTATAAGTATGAAATTAAGACAAGAGAAGGACTCCCTATGTTAAAGGCAGATCCTTATGCCAATTATGCGCAGCTTCGACCAGATACAGCCTCCGTTGTCTGTGATTTAAGGAATTTTTCATGGAATGATGAGGCCTGGCTTAAGAAGCGCAAGGGTGTGGATTATGACAAGCAGCCAGTTCTTGTCTATGAGATGCATCTGGGTTCTTTTAAAAAGCCAGAGGATGGCAGAGAATTTTATAATTATCGTGAGCTTGCACCAATGATCGCTGATTATATAAAAGAAATGGGATATACACACATTGAGTTAATGCCAGTGATGGAGCATCCTTTTGATGCTTCGTGGGGATATCAGGTGACAGGCTATTATGCTCCTACCAGTCGTTATGGAACGCCAGAAGACTTTATGTATTTTATCAATTATCTGCATCAGCGCGAGATAGGTGTGATTCTTGATTGGGTTCCAGCTCATTTTCCGCGCGATGCATTTGGACTGGCATGCTTTGACGGAACGTGCTTGTATGAACATAGAGATCCCAGACAGGGAAGTCATCCACATTGGGGTACATTAATTTATAATTATAAACGTCCTGAGGTGTCTAACTTTTTAATTGCAAATGCTCTGTTTTGGGCAGAAAAATATCATGTGGATGGCATTCGTATGGATGCAGTTGCTTCTATGTTATATCTGGATTACGGCAAGAACGATGGGGAATGGATTCCGAATATCTATGGGGGCAAGGAAAATCTGGATGCAGTGGAGTTTTTAAAGCATCTTAATTCTATTTTCCAGAAAAAGGAAAAGGGTGTGATGCTGATTGCGGAGGAGTCCACAGCATGGCCTAAGATTACAGGGAATGTGGAAGAGGATGGACTCGGCTTTCAGTATAAATGGAATATGGGATGGATGAATGATACGCTGGAGTATATGCGCTATGATCCATATTTTAGAAGTCATCATTATAATCTTTTGACATTTAGCATGATCTATGCTTACAGTGAGAAATTTATGTTGTCATTGTCCCATGATGAGGTGGTGCATGAGAAAGGCTCTTTGATTGGAAAGATGCCGGGGGCTACATTAGAGGAAAAGGCGGCGAATCTGCGAGTTTTATATGGATGGATGATGACACATCCGGGAAAGAAGCTTTTGTTTATGGGGCAGGATATTGCTCAGATCTCAGAATGGTCTGAGGAAAAAGAGATTGAGTGGGATCTGCTTTCAGAGGAATTGCACAATCAGATGAAGGAATATATGAAGGCATTGAATCGTCTCTATCTGACAAGCCCGGCTTTGTATGAGGCAGATTTTGAACCAGAGGGTTTTGAGTGGATTAACTGTATCTCTGCAAATGAGAATATTTTGATTTATCTTCGGAAATCTGCAAAGAAAGAGGATACTCTGCTGGTGGTATGTAATTTTACACCTCTGGTATATGAAAATCATAAGATTGGTGTGCCTTTCCGTGGGAAGTACAAGGAGATCTTTAATAGCAATCATAAGGCATATGGTGGCGACGGAGAGGTAAATCCTCGCCTGAAACAGTCAAAGAAGGATGAGTGTGATGGCAGGGAGGATTCTATTACCATTAAAGTACCGTCTATGGGAATGGCAGTTTTCCAATATATTCCTATAGAGGAAGAGCAGAAGGGAAATAAGGCTGCAAAGTCCAAGGCTTCAGCTTCGGAGAAGAGCTCTCATACCGGAAAGGCGCAGGTAGAGAAGATACGTCAAGAGATGATGGCTGAGACAGTGCTTCCAGAGGAGAAAAAACCTGCGGCTAAAAAGGCATCTGGGAAAAAGACCACAGATAAAAAAAGAAAGACAAAATAAATAAGCAAAAGAGGATATTTATATGCAAGATACAGGAATTATAGATAATATAGAAGAAAATGTAAGAAATATTACCACCGCGGCTTCGGAGGGAAGGCTTCAGCAGCTTTTGGAGGAGATGATGCCGGGGGCATTGAGCTTTTTGCTCAATATTGTGTTTGCTTTGATTCTTCTTGTAGTGGGAAGAAAATTAATACGATTTATCTTGAAATTTTTAAATCGTTCCTTTGATAAAGCAGGGACAGATGCAAGTCTTAGAGGGTTTTTAAATTCCTTGCTGCGTGTGGCATTGTATTCTGTGTTAATTATGATTATTGCTGATCAGGTAGGGATTCCCACCACTTCATTTCTCGCCGTTCTTGGTTCTGCGGGGCTTGCCATTGGCATGGCCTTGCAGGGCAGTTTGTCTAATTTTGCAGGCGGGGTGCTAATTTTAATGTTAAAGCCTTTTAAGGTTGGAGATTATATTGTGGAAGATGGCAAAGGCAATGGAGGAACCGTGGAGAACATTGATCTGTTTTATACACATCTTGTCACGCCGGATAACCGCAGAATTGTGATACCCAATGGATCACTTGCCAATACCAGCCTTACTAATGTCAGTGCATTGGAGACAAGAAGATTGGATTTGACTGTGGGTATTTCTTATAATGCAGATTTAAAGAAGGCAAAGGAGTTATTGTATCAGATTCTTTTGGAGCGCGAAAAGATTTTGGAAGAAAAGGATATTACCGTGTTTGTGGATAGCCTTGGTGATAGTAGTGTAAATCTTGGCTTTCGGGCATGGG
>CAMUFS010000183.1 GCA_947088195.1 uncultured Clostridia bacterium | reverse complement strand
GTCAGGTGTTTTGCATTCATGGGAATATTTACAATACCAGCATCCATAAAACATTTGATATGTATCTATTTCTTCTTGTTCGGGTGCGCACCATGCACTCTGTAACTGTCTTGCAATACAGTGTAAGTCTTTATCTGTTAATTCTTCCACCAATTTTACCTCCAATAACTACTCTTACCTAGATTACTGTCTGAAGGCGGCGCCGAATATGTCCAGCCGTTCTCTATCTCGCTGAAGGCAGAACTGCTTGCATCTACCATATCCTTAAACTGGGATTGTGGAAAGCTCTCAAGCTGGTTAAAATACATCTCGTTCCAGTCTGCTGCCAGAATATCTACATTTCCTTTGTCCATTCCTTCAAGTCCAAGCCACTGCGCCGAGAATGGTTCTGCTCTTGTAACCTTATCCCCTGATTCTGGGAGTATCTTTACAGCAAATCCTGACAGAAATTTCAAAAAGCTCTGTGCCTGCGCCTTGCCCGCCTGTCCTGGGTCTTGAGGAAGGCGTGTTATTACCCTTCCGTACTTTGCCTTGTCTGCAATACAGGTCATTTTAATCAGCTCTCGTACTTCAGCGGAATCCAATCTACGGTTAATCACATCAGCAACAATATAGCGCCCATTTTTGCGTTTACCGATTAGCACACCAGCCGTATATGCAGGTTCTCCGTTTTCGTCCTCCGAAGTCGCCGCTAAGTCCCAGCCTCTCGCCCACAAAACCACATCTGTAGGTAATACTTCCAGCATATTGACTTTAGTTCTTTTAAACATTAGTCCTGCTGCTGCCTTTATCTTCCAGTTGCCTCTAAGTAACCGTTCCATGTCAACCTCTGTCATTGCCTTCAAGTTTGCCAAATATCCAGGATCGCTTTCCATCAAGATTTTATTATTTTCCAGATAACTTGCAATGAATGTAACACTTTTGCAGTCCTCCACATTGACCTCATATTTCTTTGCTAACTCCTCAGGAGTGTTTTCCCAATAGATGACATCATTTAGCATCACCATCCACCTTACTTGCCCTGATCGTTCTGGGATTGCATAGCCAGTTTCCTGGTCTATCCACCAGCTAATAAACTCTGCTACCCATGAATCTGCATCAGGGTTGCAGGTCGCTCTCACATACGGGCGAATGCCACAAGTAGTTCTGTTTCGAGAGAGCATATACAGAAACTGATGTTTTGTGAAATGTGTCAGTTCGTCAAAACCAATATAAGCAATCTCTGTGCCTTGCCATGATCCGAGGTCCTCATCTCTTTCAATGTGAGCAAAACTTAGCTTCGCACCACCATCAAACCTCCAATGTAATTTCGGTGACTTCCGTGAGTGGGCATCTGGAACCTGTCCAAATATCTTATTACTGGCGTCCCACAGACCGCCTTCTGCCGTTATCTGATTGTAGTTATGACGAAATATCACAGCACCAAAACCCTTGACATCTTTGTGTCGAAGCGACTCCAATAACAAGGCATATGTCTTCCCTCCTCCGGCAGCACCTCCATATATGATAATATCAGCCGATGATGTCATAAACTGTGTCTGAGGTCCAGCCTGGGGTGCAAGCTCGAAGACATTTTTCTTATCCCTTCCATTATTAGGCAGATTAATTGCTGGATATGTTATCTCGACAATTTCACTTTCTTCCTCCGGTATGAAACTAAAACGGTTCAAATCTCCAGTTAATTCTCCGATCAACCGGATAGCAGATGTGTCACCTTCGACCAAAGCCTTTTGCAGAAGTCGGACAACAACCGCTGTTTGATAATTCTGATCTCCCTTTTTGATGCCAAAGGCTTCCAAGTTGAGCTTATTTTTTTGTCCAACTACCTCCATTGACATGAGAACTTTTGCTGTCTCACGCATGGTTTTTTTTGCCCTTCGGACCTCCCCAGATTTTATGCCACCGTTTCTGCCCCTCTCCTTTGCTTCTTCCTTGGTTCGTACCGGCTTCAAGTCCTTCTGTGCCACATCTGTCACACCACCTTTCCATAGGCACAAAAAAGGAACTCATTATAGCCTTTTTCAGCCTTTTTCGAGTTCCCTTGATGGATTTATTTCCTATTCAATTTCCATGCTTCTATTCCCCATACAGACAACTGACTACTTCTATTCCCTTCTCTATTGCCTTGGGTATGTCTATTCCTATCTGCTTATAGAATTCTGGATGCACTATGCACTCATACGCCCTTGCCATTGTATCTCTCTGTGCCTTTGTTACATTTATCCGAAAGTCCTTTGCAATCCGAAGAGCTTTCTTCCATTCCCCAGCTTTTACTGCTTCCCTTACAATATCTGACTGCTTTACCAACTTTCCATCTCTTACTACCATATCGACACCTCTTATATTCTAAACATATCAACATGGGAATTGCAGAATGTTGCAGTCTCTCCATTTCCCAGATCCAATACCAGATACTCGTTATATTCATCTCGACTGTTTTCATCAGTTTCCAATCCGATTTCAATAGCCCGATCCCCTGTCACTACTTCAAATCCTTCAATCTGATATTCAATCTCTGCTACCTTCTTGCTCTCCTCTTTATACTTAACTCCGTCATATACTTTAACTTTAACCTTCATAAGTGCTACCACCTTTTCTTTGTTATTTATCGTACTCGTAACGTAGCACCTACGTTTTTGATGTCAATAAGTATTTTAGAGAAAATCAAAGTTCTTTAATAGAAGTCTGGTTCTAATTTTCTTCCCTCCTTAAATTGCTGGAAATCTGCCCATTCCTTATTCTCTACCTTACCCTGGCTCCTCGCCCATGTATAATAATTCTCCCATGAGCAGTCATCGAACAAGGAGAGTTGCTTAGGCTCCAGTGCCGCCTGCTCCTCAATTGTCATGTCTAGGTCTGTTTTACCGTTCCTTTTCCCAATGAGAGTATGAACATCGAACACCCAATCTGGTATCCCTTCCACTCCCAGGTGACATTTCGTAATGTCGATATGTTCAATTTCGTTTTCATTCAAGATGCGATCCGGCAACATGAAATTACAAGCTACATAGCAGGCATCTCGATTCTTCCTTGCTAGGCAAAGAAGCGTGATCGCCTTCGCTGCAAACAGAGGGTCCTTGTCATATCCCTTCCTGCCTTTGTTGCAGAAATCATCTGCCAGCTTCAGCGCGATTACCTCCTTTGTCATAATACCATAGCAGTCCTCCGCTGATACCACCACCAGCCGCTTCCACATATAGGTGTGGAAATTCCCGAATAATTCATAGGCAGCATATCCCGCCAGGTTTGGGTTGCTCCGTCGAATTGCTTTCTGTAGCATAGATGCCATGTCGTACATATTATGACCATTCTTAGTCATCAAATTATAAGCCATGTAATCAACCTCCTATTTTTTATCGTAATCGTATCGTAACACCTACACCACCGTTGTCAAATAGGAATTGACGAAATAACTGAATTATCTTGGTACATTTATCTGAGGCTTGTTATTCTTGTAATTGTACTTGAAATACTTCCCCCATTTCCGCTTCATGTTCTCAATACTATCTATCTGATCTTGGCGCAGCTTCGAGCTATCTCCTCCGGCATTGACATCTTGGTAATCTTTACAAATGATATATCGTGGCTTCAGAATAATACGATTATATAAAAGCTCCTGTAATACCAGGTCCAAATCATAATTATACTTACAGTTTTCATCTGGACGGGCTTTTAACACCCTCTTATACACCCACTTCAAAGAACCAGACGTACCCTTAAAGGCAAATTCACCATCGTATCCATATGGAATACCAGTGGCATCTATACAGGCATAACCGACATTCAAATCAACCATCATCTGTGCGATGCGTTCAATTTCTGCCATAATGGTATTTTTATCCTTGTTCAATCGGGTGGTGTCGTCAAGTCGGTACATCATATCTTCAATATCATCATCAGCAATGAAAACAATGTCCTCTGGTGCATGGTCTACAATCCACCAATACGTTCGGATAGCATTGTTAACTTCCTCGTCTGGAACCGCCCACACATTCTCTACGCCTGCCTTACGGTACAGTTCCGATTCACTTGCCCTCACCACATAAACACACTGTTCTAGTAGGTCCTGAGTGAGTATTTTATTGTATCGGTGATAGCTCTGAACATAAATTCCAAGCGTCAATTTATCTTCTTTTTTCATCTGCTATCACCTTCTCCATCTTTCTAAAATGGGTATCAATGTTATGTCCTTCATTCATTGCATAATCCAAGATCGACATATATGGTCGAAATTCTCCCCATAGTTGCCGATACTGTATTGGTTCCCATTCCTGATACACCAGCTTAATACCATTCTCCTGGAAATGAACATCTTTCTGGTAGTTCCTACCTCCGGTTCCAGATAAATAGGTATCAGCTTCCAAGCATTTACATATCTCAATCACCCTGGCCTCTGCTTTGCTTTCCAGCTTCCAGTTTGATGTGTAATAAACCTTTTTCTCATTCCAGCCAAACCAAAACAGGAAGAAATTCATCAGTGCAATATTTAGCTGTGCCAGGTTATCATAACATTTATTGACAATTTCTTTATAAGCAGGAAAAAGCTCTGAAAAATATGGAGCCTTCTTATAGTTCATCTCTACCGTCTTTATGTGTTTGTATTGCCATTTAAGATCATCATTCGGAATTACCTCCAAAAGTGTCTGACCGAACTTTTTACGCAACGGAACTTTCAGTCGGCACTCGCCCTGTGGTGTCTTGATTCGGTTCCATTCAAACACATAGCCATTACTATACTGTACGTCATCCAAGAATACGAAAGCATCTGCCTTCCATATCTTATGAAATACTCCCAGATATGGCAAATAACATGGTTGGTGAATTGTTGTCGTCATTCTTTATACCCCCAATCCAAACACCATTTGAAAAGACTCCGCCATTAGCAAACCAGATTGGCTTCCTCTTAGAACTGCCATAGCATTGATAACTTCCCTAGAACGTGGGTGAGGTGCTTTCCTGATAACATCTTTATAAACGCCTACTGCCTTAACTTTCTCAGACAAATCTTTCTCACTTATACCAACAAATATATTCGGAATAAAGAAACCATTCGTCGTACTTACATTCCAGTCCGTAGAGGAAGGAACCTCCATATACATAATCTTTCGTATTGGCTGGATATTCGCAATCTGCCTCATAGGAAGCCTTGATGCCTCTATACAGCACTCTGATGTAATTCCATGATCCACATGAACATCCGCCGGGTGATGCGTAATCAGAATATCTGGTTGACAATCTTTAATTGCTGACTCTATGAACCGAACAATTGCATGATGGTCTTCATCTTTGAACCTCATACACCCAAAATCTCCAATATAGGACTTTTTCACTCCAAGAATGGCATGGCTAGATGCAATACCATCTTCCAAGTTATCATCCCTGGTAGGGCTCCAATGACTAAGTAGACAAACATAAACTTCATCGCCATTTGTGACTGCCTTGTGCATGGTGGCGCCAGCTCCCAAAACCTCATCATCTGGGTGCGCCGCTACTACCAAATATTTCATGCCTGCTTCTCCCCTTCGTCTTTCTTACTATTTTCTAAAGGCGCTTCGACTTTCTCCAACTTCTCTACAATCTGCGCCTTCATTTGATCGTACCAGATTGCTCTTGCCTTAATCTTGCGCTTCTTCGTGATGGCAACTTTCCTACCCTCTATCCCCAATTTACGAATAAGGTCATTATAATCAATCTCACTCTTGCAAACTATCATTACATAATTGTACTTCTCGTACCGAATCAGCTCCATATCCTCAATTTTCCGTTCTTCTGGACTTTCATTGTTGAGGTCAATTCCAAGATCAAGATTAAGGTCCGCAGTCCAATCTGCCAGCAACTCTAAATCCCATTCGCCAGCGTGGGTATTATCCATAATATTTATAGAGCGAAGTTCTGCTTCAGAATATCCTATCAGTCTCTTAACATCCACCTCAATATCTGGATCGCGCCTAGCAAGTATGACGGATCGTTGGTTTCCGGCAATTACATTGTCATGTTCATCTACAAGAAAAATGCCGAAGTCACCGAACAAGTCCATTGACCGTTCCAGCTCCTCGGTTTTCTTCTTTGAAATTTTCCTAGGGTTGCCAAAATTGTGTTTCAGATCACCAACCTTCATTTTACACACTTCAATCCTTTTCATAATTTATTATGCACTCCTTTTATGTTATAGTTCTTCTTTCTTTTCGACAGTAAAAAAGACCGTCCACTTTAAGACGGTCCTTGCTCGTTAATTGGTACACCACACAACAAAACGCTCAAGGAAATTATCCTTGGGCGTTATTTTTATATTTTAATAAAGAAAAACTATATGGATTTGTGTCGGTGGTGACATTTGATTGGCTAATACCATTACACCACATTCTTTTTCTAAATGCAACCTACTCTTTTTCTACTGCAATTTATA
>CAMUFS010000182.1 GCA_947088195.1 uncultured Clostridia bacterium | reverse complement strand
TAGAACACTAGCCTTCCAAGCTAGATACGTGGGTTCGATTCCCATCACCCGCTTTGGTTTAAAATTTTATATTATTTTTTATGCGCGAGTGGCTCAGCGGTGGAGCATCTCCTTGCCAAGGAGAGGGTCGCGGGTTCGATTCCCGTCTCGCGCTCTTTTATTTTTTGCGGAAGTCTTTATTCTAAAAGACCTCCGTTATTTTTGTATATCTAATATTTAGCGTTTCCTTATATAATCGCTTAACATGCCTTTCGCATTTAATAAGTAACTTACGATGCTATGATCTTGATTTCCTTTTCCATAAAAATATATTTGGTTTGATTTGTTATTTTCGAAGCAGTTCTCTGGGCAACCTTTCTTAAACAGGATTCTAAATACTTGAAATAAACAAAATAAAAAAATAGGAGTGCTATTATGAATGAAGTAATTAAACAATTAATGGAACGAAAATCAATGCGTGTATTTGAAGAAAGAGCCATATTACCAGAGGAAAAAACAACTATTTTAATGGCTGCCATGGAAGCACCTACAGCGGGAAATCAACAGTTGTATACCATACTAGACATTACGGATCAACAGTTAAAGAATACTCTGGCGGATACATGTGATCATCAGGCATTTATCGCAAAAGCTCCGATGGTATTGGTATTTTGCGCAGATTGTTGTAAATGGTTTGATGCATTTCAAGAAGCAGGATGCAAACCAAGAAAACCAAGGGTAGGGGATTTAATGTTAGCCGTGACTGATACGGTAATTGCTGCACAAAATGCCGTGATGGCTGCATGGAGTTTAGGAATAGGCTCTTGTTATATTGGTGATGTAATGGAATTATGTGAAACACATCGCAAGATATTAAATCTTCCAGAATATGTATTTCCAGCAGCAATGCTCGTGTTTGGCTATCCTACAGAACAACAGAAGACACGAACCAAGCCAAAGAGATTTGCGCTAAAAGATATTGTGTCTGAAAATACCTATCAGAGAAAAAGCGGAGAAGAACTCCGTACTATGTTTGAGAAAGAATGTAGTCAGCAAGAATATGACGAATGGATGGAAAAATTTTATAACCGAAAATATAATAGTGATTTTTTGCGAGAAATGACACGTTCAGTAGAAGTATATTTACAAGATTATACGGATTTCTTGTAATCAAAGCATCATACTTAAATCTAATTTTTGAGATATATTAAATAAATTTATCCCTTCTATAATAACAGATAATATAGATAAATGTTCCTTCTATATTATCTGTTGTTAAAAAATTCTTTTACTTCATTCCCTTTTTTAAATTATGAAAATCTTTTAGTGCCTTCCAGCCTATTTTTATTATTTTCGCAATATCAATAGAATTTTTTCCTCCCTGCCTATTTTTAAAGGATATATTATAAAATTTTATTCTTTCTTTATAGTATGAAAAATATGTTGTAAGCATTATATTGGGCAAATTATATTCTTTTGGCAGTTTATATAAATACTTTTTAACTGTCTCCACTCTCATAAGTCGAAAAGGTGCATTTGCATCAGGAACCTGCACACCAAAATATATTCTTAGTAAAAAACATACTACATGTTCCACAAATGCACGTATCTTCCCATCCTCCCGCACAGTTCGATTGCCAAAAATTCCATCATATTTTTTGCGATACTCCCAAAACTTTTGAAATTCAGCGGGATCGGTCTGCCCATCTGAATCAGTCTGAAATATATAATCTGCTTTTCGCTTTATCGCATAATCATATAAGGCAATTAATTTTGGTCCATGTTGTTTTGCTGTATCTGTTAAAATTTCCAATTTTGGATAATCCGATTGCATTTTCGTCAATATAGAATGTGTTTTGTCTGTACTTCCACTGTCCGCTATCACAAATCGTGAATCAGGGGATTTTCCATCCAACAATGGATACCAATCTTTTATAACTTTTTCAATATTTGCCTCTTCATTATAGGCTGGCATCACAATATATAATATTTCCATCCTTTTATCTCCTGTTCTCCTATCTTTTTATTTATCTGCCCGTTTATAAATCAAAGCTCCCCTTTCTAAAGCTTCATTTTCATTCCATATTAATGAATAAGAATGACTCTCCAAAAAGTCCTTTATCGAATTATAAAGTCCCTGTTGTACTACAATTATGGCAGGACAAGCTGCCTCTAACTCCTCAAAATAATCCTCCATAATTTCCGGCGCTATCGTACCTATTGGAAATTGATAAGAATATTTTGTGGCATGTTTTCTATCGCTCAATACATATATAATGTCCCAATTACCATATACAGATATTTCATCTGTGGGCAAAGTACAGGAATCTATTATTTTACAAATGGTATTGACATTGCCTGGAATAGCACTGCTAGTTCTGTTTTCATAAATCTTTAATACATTCCCTGCAAGTGACATCCAATTTGAAAAAACTCCTATCTGCACTCCAAAGATAAAAACTACTATCATCAATTCCTTTTTTCCATCAGAACATAATTGAAAAAAAGAAGCTAAGGGAAAGATAATAGCTGGCATTAATATCATCCCATAATGTCCATATGTCATTCCTGACATACCCATCAAGAGCAACGTACAAATCATATAAATAATATATATTTGAAAAACATGCTTTTCTGTTTTTTGTGTGGCACAAACAAATACACTTAAAATAAAAGTAAATAAAATAATCGGTTTATTTATAAAATAAAAAAATGCGCTCCACTTTGCTGATGATAATGCCCTGCCTCCTTCTGGCGATGAATATCTAAAATTAAAAAATATATAATTATTTAAAAAATCCATAAAAGAACGATTGACCAACAACCACACCATTACCGGTAATATAATAAGAAATAGACCAGCAGCAAAACCAATAATATATCGTTTTATTTCTATTGCATTTTTATTCTTTATGCATAGAACCAAAACTGCTATGCAAAATACAATCCACACCGAGATCATATTTGGTCTAAGCAGACATACACAACCAAGGCAGGCGCCACAGACAATTAATCTTGGCATATTTATTCTCTGATTTATAAAATAATCCAGAAAAATATAAAGGGAGACGGAAATAAAAGGAAGTGCATATTCCTCCACCAAATTTCCTCCCTGAAAACTCTCAAACAACTGCATAGAAGCCATCAACAAACACAAGGATGATGCTATTTTTCCGCATTTTAAACGAGCTATTTTATACATAGCAAGAAATGCGCCAAATAAACTAATAAACTCTATTGCCCATACACCTCGATATGGTGCCAATCCCATTCCCCATAGATTATATAGATATATTAAAGGTCCTTTATGATCAAAGCTGTCCCTATAAGGCATATACCCTTTGCTCATCATCCATGCAACTGTCTTAAATACACTAGAATCTGTCCCAGCTTCCCCACACTGCCATATATGCAATGGACTGTTCAATAAAAAAAGAAATGTAATTACCAACAAAAACATTAGAAGAAAAATATGCTCTTTTATTATTCTATTTAATTTCATCTATCTCCACCTACATACGATGCATATTATTCATTCTCAAAAGGTATACTTTTTGAGAATGGTGGAGTATTTGTGCAATTTATATAAAAATTTTGAAAAAAATGCTTGAAAAAGCTTTGAAATATGGTAAAATAGCACATAGAAAAACCATTCCGAAAAAGTATACCTTTTCGGAATGGTTTTTTATACAAATTTTCGTATATTTAAACAATTCTTATTATTTTAACATTTATTTACAACAATTTTTCCCGTTATTTTGTCCCATCTAAAATAAATAAACGACTCTTTAATCCCACCAAAAAAACCAACTCTTTGATACTGTCAACATTTCTGCCAGCATACCCACAGTAGCATTGTCGCCTTGCTCGACAATATCAGGGCAATACCCATACTGTTCTATAGCAAGTTTAATAGCTTTTTTCATTTCCACAGGCCTTGGCACATCAAATTCCAGCACATCATGTGTGATTACTGCCGGAACTGCTCCATGTTCCTCAAACCAATATTTTGCCACTGCCATCTGCTCCAACGTATCAGGACACTCATTCCATCCTCCAAAAGGCACCCACGCAAACACCTCCCAAGGATTCTTCACCGGAATCTTCGCTAAAATCACTGGCCCACATTCACCTGATGAATAATCATAATAACCCATAAAATGTTCTATATCTTCATCCTCGTCATCCATTTCTTCATCGTCTTCGATGCCACCCAGTTCTTCCAAAACCTCCTCTACATCAAAATCATCCTGTTCATATATATCTTTATAATCCACTATCATAGAGGAAAGAATTTCTCTTCCATCCTCAAGCGGAGTTGTCAACATTTCTTTGCGATAAGATAACACCTGCTCAGCATCAAACTCCCCTTCCGTTTTCTGCTCCCCTTCCTCAAACATATCCATTGACAGCCACTCCCAAAGAATATCATCCACTGGTATCATCACTGGGACAAATCCTTCCTCTTCTCCCTGCTTTCTTGCCTTACGATATACACTTAAAAGCGCAGAATCATCCGCCGCAGGCTCAAAATACTGACAAGGACAATCCAGATACTTAATAAATCCAGAGACCATATCCGATAATTTATAACCTCTACTCATATAAACAAAACCTCCCCTCGTTATCTCAAATATTACTCTTCCTCTGTCAAAAAATTAAGGCAAATTGCCCCATATGGACGAATATTCATCAGATATACATTTCCCTTACCTATAGCATTCTCCATATAAGTTGCATACTCATCCGCTACCTCCTCTGGCAACATCGCCATAATCACACCAGCAAAACCGCCACCATGCACACGACATGCCCCACACTTTTTCTCTTTTATGTACAATTCAGTAAGGGCAAGTGCCACAGTAATTCCCTGTTCCTCATAAGAATGATTCGTAAAACAATTCTGCAGCCATTTCCATGAAGAATTACCTGATTCTGTGATAGCGGTCAGAAAATCATCAAATCGGTTTTCCTTAAGCGCCAGAACCTCTGCGTCCACCCTTTTATTTTCCTCAAAGAAATGCAGTGCCCGCAACACAGCACGGTCCCCACATACTTCCCGCACTGCAGCCAAATTCTCTATCACCTGATCCTCTGTAATATCTGCACACACCTCTTTTCCAAAATAAGCTGCCACGCTCTTCATCTCCTTTGGAACAGCAGAATAATCCTCACTCAAATCTGCATGACCCTTTCCCGTATTTACAATAATAAGCTTATGCTTCTGCGCACCAAAATCAAAAGCTATCTTCTCCACATTCGGCTCCTTCGGATTCTTAAAATCAATCGTAATCAGTCCCCCTGCTGCACATGCCATCTGATCCAAAAGCCCAGATGCTTTATCCCAATACTGATTTTCCGCAAATTGCCCAATATGCGCATAATTTACAATATTTAACTTATCTCCATTATAAAAATGATTCAAGATCACACAAATTAACATCTCAAACGCCGCAGAAGAGCTGACACCTGCCGCACTAATTACCGTACTGCTGGTATACAAATCAAAACCACCTACCTGAAAACCAAAGCTTTGAAATCCCTTTACAAGTCCTTTTACAAGCTCAATCGTTCCTCCATGCCTCTCTCCTCGCTCTAACTCCTGAACAGACACAGTAAAATCCTGAGAAAAAGTTTCACTGACAATATGAATAAGACCTGTATCATTTTTCGCCGCCACTCCAATACAATCGAGATTTATACTCCCTGCCAATACTTTCCCATGATTGTGATCGGTGTGATTACCACTGATCTCTGTGCGCCCCGGCGAACTAAAAAGACAGATATCCCTATCCCCAAAGATCTGCACAAACTTCTCAACCAAATCCTGATAACGCTTTTGATTCTTTTCCCTTTCCCCTTGATAAAGCTTCTCAAACAAAGCTTCCATTTTTTCTTCTCTCAAAAATTCCAGCGTTTCCTTACTATTCATTCTCCTACACACCTTTCCATTCCTGCATATTCATACACATATAAGTATCACTTTCTGTTCGCTCTTTTCCACATAACAGCACAGCAGACCGATTCCCAATTATTATCTTAACATCCTTTTGTAAAATTGCAAACTTTTTATTACACGTTTATAACTTTTGTAAAAATTATACAACTCTCTCTATACAAGCCTTTATATAACTGCTCAAAAAAAGAAATAAACTACTATACCTTACTATAACAGTTTATTTCTAATAATTAATGCTCTACACTAAATTATAATATTTTTCTGTTTTCTCTAATTTTATATATTTACAAAAAAGTGTACTTTTTTGTAAATAATTGTTTTTACACGACATTTGTAGTTTACCATGAAAAATATTAATTTTCAATATTTTTGTGACTCATTTTCGAGAAAGGTCCGCAGAGCCAGAGTGCTACTATCCTCCGTCACCCCGCTCCCGCTTAGTTCAAAACGTAGCGGACACTAAGCTCGTGAGAAAC
>CAMUFS010000181.1 GCA_947088195.1 uncultured Clostridia bacterium | reverse complement strand
CCCACAATCACAAATAACCTATAAGGATGTTTTGTATAAAGTATATCCAAGGCACTATTATCTTCAAGGAACCTATTGAAAAATGTCAGTGCTTAGCGGGTTAGTATCGCTCTTAACGTCTGTTACATTTGGAGTGGGGATGGAGGATAATAGTGTCTTGGCCATGTGGATTTTTGAGGTATATGTGAATATTATGTAAAATTCTGGAAGAGCCATATGACCGGAAATCCTTTACGGCGAAAGAAAATTGTGGTAGAATGAGGTGTAAATCAAAAATTCTAGAAAATTGCACTGCCAGCACAAATTTATAATTTGTCAAGATCAGCGCAGAAATGGATAAATCATGAGAGACATACATAACAGATTATACTCCAAGATAAAGAAAGCAGTGACAGTGGGAGCTATTGTAGTAGGTCTTATGAGCGCTGGCATCACCGCTCATGCAGCGGCGGAAGGATACTGGCGCCATGATGAAACAGGCTGGTGGGTGCAGTTTCAAGATGGTACCTATGCGCGTCAGATGTGGCTTTCGGATGGAGAGAAATGGTACGCCTTTGATGACACTGGCTATATGATAATTGGTTGGTGGTGGATAGATGGAAATTGGTACTATTTTGATGCAGATGGAGGGATGCATACAGGCTGGCTCTGTGACGCGGATGGCACGTGGTATCTGCTAGATTCCTCTGGTGTGATGAAGACAGGCTGGCAGGAGATGTCCGGCGTGTGGTATTATTTTTATTCCAATGGGGCTATGGCAGTAAATAGCTGGGTGGACGGCTGTTTTCTGGACGGTTCTGGAGCATGGCGGCAAGATGTCGTACAGCAGCAGGATTTTACTTCAGGGATCACAGATACCATCAATAATATGAGAACAAAATATCCTAACAATATGTATTGGAATCATATTGGTCTTGATGGTTCTACCGATTACAGTGATACCGTGACGAGCACGCCTTGCAATCATGCACTGAATGGGCTTATGTATTGTAATTCGTATACGCTTGGCAATGTGCGGGGGTATCAGTGTGATGGATTTGCGAGAAAACTCTCAGATGAGGTTTTTGGAGTGGAAGCGGGAAGAACGGAATATGCCTATTCCTTTGATAAGGTTAAGGTAGGAGACTACCTTCGCTATAGCTCTTCAAAGGATACATTTGTCGCAGATGGTCATACTGTTTTTGTTATTGGAAAGACACAGGATAGTTTGATTACCACGGAGGCGAATTACGGTGGAAACTGTATGATTCATTGGGATGGAGTTTTGACAAAAGAGTATTTGGATAGCATTTATGCAGAATGTATTACAAGATATTAAGAAAGTGGTTTTCTTTTTGGTAAAAATGGGGTATACTCAAAATATCCGAATAAGTTAGAAGCAGAGGATGGAGGTAATTAGATGAAAGGTCGAATGAATACAGCTCTGGGTGAGGTCACGATAGATGCTGGTGTTATTGCAAAATATGCCGGTACGCTTGCCGTGGAATGTTTCGGAATCGTGGGTATGGCGTATGTCAGTATGACAGATGGCTTGGTTAAGCTGCTGAAAAGAGAAAGTCTTACACAGGGGATAAGCGTTGTGATTGATGATAATAAGCTTACGATTGCGTTCCATGTCATAGTTGTATATGGGGTAAGCATATCTGCGGTTGCAGATAATTTAATCCATAACGTGAAATACAAGGTTGAGGAATTCACCGGTATGGAGGTAGAAAAAATAAATATATATGTCGAAGGTGTCAGAGTTATTGACTGATTGCCGGTGAAATCAAGGAGGAACATATTGTGGCTATAACAACGATAGATGCAGCCCTGTTAAAAAAGATGTTCTTGGCAGGGGCTAAAAGTCTGGAAGCAAAAAAAGAATGGATTAATGAGCTGAATGTCTTTCCGGTGCCAGATGGAGACACAGGCACCAATATGACGCTGACCATTATGGCAGCGGCGAAGGAGGTAGGAGCGATCGAGGAGCCAACGATGGAGAGCTTGGCGAAGGCGATCTCTTCTGGCTCTTTAAGAGGTGCGAGAGGAAATTCTGGCGTTATCTTATCCCAGCTTTTCCGTGGATTTACAAAGGTGATTCGAGAGTATGAGACACTTGACACGGTGGTGCTTTCCACTGCGCTTCAGAGGGCGACTGAGACGGCCTACAAGGCAGTGATGAAGCCAAAAGAGGGAACGATTCTCACTGTGGCAAAGGGTATCTCAGATCGCGCGGCAGAGCTTGCGATGGAGACAGATGATCTAGAACTGTTTATTCGCGGTGTGATTGAGCATGGTGATTATGTTTTAAGCCAGACTCCTGAGATGCTTCCCGTGTTAAAGCAGGCGGGAGTGGTTGATTCCGGTGGACAGGGCCTTATGCAGGTGATAAAAGGCTTGTATGATGGTTTTATGGGAAAAGAGATCGATCTGTCCGCGATCGAGAACAGCACCTCTGTAAAAACAGATATAGTGATTCAGCGCTCAGAGGAGACGGACATCACGTTTGGCTACTGTACAGAATTTATTATTGTGGCGGAAAAAGAGTTTAGTGCACAGGCAGAACAAGACTTTAAGAGCTATTTAAGTTCGATTGGAGACTGTGTGGTTGTGGTTTCTGACGATGAGATTGTGAAAGTGCATGTTCATACCAATCATCCAGGACAGGCGATTGAGCGTGCTCTTACGTATGGTTCCTTGACCAGCATGAAGATTGATAATATGCGCGAGGAGCATCATGAGAAATTAATTAAGGATGCCGAGAAGCTAGCAAAGGAGGAACAGCCCAAGAAACAAGCAGAGGAGAAAGCAGAAGCAGAGCCGAGAAAAGCGGTTGGCTTTATTGCAGTGTCTGTGGGAGATGGGCTGGATGAGATCTTTAAGGGCGTCGGTGTGGATTATTTAATTCAGGGCGGGCAGACGATGAATCCAAGTACCGAGGATATGCTAGAGGCGATTGGTCAGGTGAATGCAGATACTGTATTTATACTGCCTAACAACTCAAATATTATTATGGCAGCAAATCAGGCTACTTATCTTGTGAAAGATAAGAAGATCTTAGTAGTGCCATCCAAGACAGTGCCACAGGGCATTACAGCAATGATCAATTATATGGCTGACAGGACACCAGAGGAAAATCTAGAATCCATGACAGAGGAGATGAAGCATGTGCGCACAGGTCAGGTGACATATGCTGTGCGAAATACAGTAATTGATGATAAAGAAATTCGAGAACATGATATTATGGGACTGGGGGATCACTCCATTCTCTCTGTTGGTCAGGATATTGGAACAGTGGCATTTGACACAGTGTCCGCTATGATGGACAGCGACAGTGAGCTTGTCAGCATCTATTATGGCAGTGATATGGAACAGGAAGCTGCAGATGAGCTTGCAGAGAAGATAAAGGAAAAATATCCCGATGTAGATATTGAACTACATTCTGGCGGACAGCCAATCTATTATTATATTTTGTCCGTGGAATAATGTAGAAATTCAAAGCGCTGTGCAAAAATGCTGCATGGCGTTTTTTGTGTGCGTGGACGATTAGAGGAAAGAGCAAATATCATTTAAAAAGGAGTGTATCATTATGGATAACAGAACAAGAAGAGATAAGGGAATGGCTTATTTTTCGGATGAAACCATTATCAAAGAGCAGTTAAGGGCGAAGCGTATAATTCGTCAGTACAATGAATGTATGCCATTTGATATGGCTCAGGGAATGAAATGTCTTGAGGAAGTAGGAATTGTACATAAGGGGAATATGTATTTTGAACCACCATTTCATTGTGAATATGGGACACATATTGAGGTAGGAAAAAACTTTTACGCAAATGCTTATTGTACTATGTTGGATGTGGGAAAAATCATAATTGGGGACGATGTTCTATTTGGACCATGTGTTTCTTTATATACGGCGGGACATCCCATTCACCCACAAAGCAGGAAATCAGGCTATGAATATGGAATACCAATTACGATTGGAGATCGTGTATGGATTGGAGGTAGCTGTGTTATTTTACCCGGTGTTTCTATTGGCTCAGACACAGTGATTGGGGCAGGAAGTGTAGTTACAAAGGATATTCCAGCCGGAGTAATTGCAGCCGGAAATCCATGTAAAGTTATTCGGGAAATTACAGAGGAGGACAGAAAATATTATTACAAAGACAGGGTATTTGACGATGAAATTTGGGAAACTGTCAAAAATACAAAATAGACAGAATGATGTTGCTATAAGGAGGGGTTATGAGTTCAATTCGTTCATTGAAAGGAGTTGGGGAGAAGGCAGAGGAGCTTTTTGGCAAGCTGGGAGTGAGCACAGTGGAGGAGCTCCTTCATTATTATCCGCGAAGCTATGATATTTATGAGGCGCCAGAGGCGATTGGAGGTCTTGTGATAACGAAGCTTGTAGCAGTGGAGGGGGTGATAGAGAGGGCTCCCACGGCAAAAAAAATAAAAAATCTTCAGGTTGTCACCACTTCGATCCGTGATGCCACGGGAAGTATCCCTGTGACATGGTATAATATGGCATTTCTCCAAAAATCTCTCCGTGGGGGGACTCGCTGTGTGCTTCGAGGCAGGATGGTTTATAAGGGAAAACAGCTTACTATGGAGCAGCCTCAGATTTTTATGTTGGCAGATTACGATGCACTGATTGATGTGATGCAGCCAGTTTATGGCCTGACAAAAGGACTTAGCAACCACGCAGTAAGAAAGGCAGTTAGTCAGGCTTTAGAGAGAGAAGAGGAATACCAGAAAAGAGAATATCTTCCAACATATGTTCGAGAAAAATATCAACTGGCTGAGTATAACTTTGCCATTCGCAATATTCATTTTCCAAAAGATATGGATAGCTTTGTGACAGCAAGAAAAAGGTTAGTATTTGAGGAGTTTTTTCTTTTTTTACTGGCGATCCGCCGTTTAAAAGAAGCAAACGATGTTACTAAAAACACATATCCCATGAAGGGCAGTGAGAAAACGGAACAATTTTTAAAAAACCTTCCATTTCAGCTTACCAGAGCACAGAAGAGAGTTTGGAGAGAGATTCAGCATGATTTAGAAGGAGAGCGTGCAATGAATCGTCTGATTCAGGGAGACGTGGGGTCAGGCAAGACAATTTTGGCAATTCTAGCACTTTTGGAGGTGGCAAATCATGGTTATCAGGGGGCTATTATGGCCCCGACAGAGGTATTAGCAAAGCAGCATTATGAATCCATTACAACATTGTTCTGTGAGCATGGTGTGGATAAAAAAGTAATTCTTCTAACCGGATCTATGACAGCAAAAGAAAAAAGAATTGCCTGTGAGAGCATTGCCACCCATCAGTGTGACATAATTATTGGCACACATGCCTTGATTCAGGAGAAGGTAGTTTATAACAAGCTTGCATTGGTTATAACAGACGAACAGCATCGTTTTGGCGTCAGCCAGAGGGAGCTTTTGGCAGAGAAGGGGGAGGCAGTGCATATATTAGTTATGAGCGCAACGCCAATTCCAAGAACCCTCGCCATTATTTTATATGGAGATCTAGATATTTCTGTGGTGGATGAGCTACCTGCCAACCGTGTGCCAATAAAAAATTGTGTAGTCAATACTTCATACCGCCCACAGGCATATCGGTTTATAGAAAAAGAGGCGGCTCGCGGACATCAGATCTATGTGATCTGTCCAATGGTGGAGGAGAGCGAGTCGATGGAAGCGGAAAATGTGGAGGATTATGCAAATAAGCTTCGCATGGAGCTTGACGACAAGATTACCATAGGTGTACTACATGGAAAAATGCGTCCTCAGCAGAAAAACAGCATTATGGAAGCATATGAGAGAAATGAGATACAGGTGTTAGTTTCTACCACAGTTGTGGAGGTAGGGGTCAATGTGCCAAATGCGACAGTGATGATGGTGGAGAATGCAGAACGCTTTGGTTTAGCTCAGCTTCACCAACTTCGCGGGCGCGTGGGAAGAGGAAAGGAACAATCCTATTGTATATTTGTCAGCTCCACAGACAAAAAGGAGACAATGGAACGACTTAAAATACTAAATGGATCAAATGATGGTTTCTACATTGCCAATGAGGACTTAAGGCTGCGCGGTCCCGGTGATCTACTAGGAATCAGGCAGAGCGGCAGCATGGAGTTTCAGATCGGAGACATTTTCTCAGATGCAGCCATATTGACAGATGCAGCAGAAGCTGTATCCCAACTAGCAGCAAAGGACATAAAACTTGAGAACGAAGAACATGCAGAGCTTTCCAGATATTTAAAGGAATATATGGAAAAACGCTTAGATAGATTAAATTTATAAGGATATTTGTTTATATCTTTAAATTTAGTGATATAGATTTTTATAGTCATTTTTGAGAGAGGGCCGCATAGCAAAGCCAGCTATATTCTCCGTCACCGCGCTCCCGCTTAGTGAAAAACGTAGCGGACGCTAGATTCGTGCA
>CAMUFS010000180.1 GCA_947088195.1 uncultured Clostridia bacterium | reverse complement strand
TCTACAAGAAAAAACATGCAGAATTGATATAATATCTTGGACAAGTTCTTCATTTGGACCTTGAAATAAAACCGCATTAAACAGATCTGCAAATTGCTCATTATTTCTCCAATAATTCTTTAATACTATATCTGGTTTTAAGTCTTGTGCCTTCTTTGCCATTTTTATTATCCTTTTCTCTCATTCTTTATAACATCCTCTTTCTCAAATACTGTGTAATCTAATATATGCTTCTCTATATGCAACAGGTGCTGCAAAGACTTATTTGTATATGATCTTGCAGCACCTAATTTCCTTTAATGATTATCTTTATTTATTATATTTTAATACCTATTTTCTCAATTTTTCGACATTAACCTCGCAGGATACAAGTTTTCCACCCACTCTTGCAACTACGTCTGTCGTTCCCTCGCTGCGTCCCGTCACAACTCCTCTTCTTGTGACAGTGGCAATTCGTTTGTTTCTGGAGAACCAGGTTACTGTACTGTCCACTCCATCCAAATACAAATCAAAGGTATCATATTGTTCTAGAGTGACTGAGGTCGCATTTAACCCAAGTACCGTGATAGTAGAAGTTCCTTCTATTCCACTTACACTGGAAATCGCTGTTATCTGTGCAACACCTGGTCCCACTGCTCTCATATTTCCCTCACTGTCTATTGTCACTACAGAAGGATTCTCTGATACCCAACGGATAGCCTCCGTTGTATTTCTTGGCTGCGTTCTTGCCGTCATGGTTCTAGTTTCTCCCACAATCAATGTCGTAGCTGGAGAATCTACACGTACATTTGTAGTCAAAATAATTGGTGTTACAATTACCGTACATTCCGCATATACTCCACTTCCATCGGCAGCGGTAGCACGAATCTTCGCCTCACCTGCACCGATACCTGTCACAAGACCTAAGCTGTCAACTCTCGCCACAGATGCATCCGATGTCGTCCAATTCACTCTCTGCACAGATGCATAATTAGGCTCAATGGTATAGGTAAGCTGATAGGTATCTCTTTCCATAATACGGATAATTGTCTGGTTTAGAGTAATCTTTGTCGTCGCATCAATAACTGTTACTTTACAAGTCGCTGATACCTTGCCATCATCCTGTGCAGTTGCAGTGATAACTGCCTCACCCAAATTTACACCGTGAATATTTCCCTCTGAATCAACAATTACGATCGACTCATCGCTGGAAGTCCACTTCAATTTCTTCTTCGTAGCACTTTCAGGTAAGATTGTCGCCGTAAGCTTTTTATTTTTACCCTTTGCAAGATACGTTTCCGTCTCACTTAATGTGATGGACGTGATATCCTCTTGTACTGTAATCGTACAGCTTGCCATCAGGCCACGCTCTACCGTCTTGACAATAATTACTGTCACACCACCCTTAACACCAGTGATCAAACCATTTTCATCCACTGTAGCAATCGATGGATCGGCTGATTCAAAGGTAACTTGTTGATTCAGAGAATCACTTGGGTGCACTGTCGCTTTCAGAAGGAACTGCTCGCCTACCTTAATTGTCTCTTGGCGGGAATTAAGTGTTAAACCTGAGACAGCTTCCACAACTGTAACCACACAGACCGCCGATAGCTCAGGATTATCAACACTCGTTACTGTAATTTCGGCTGTACCCACTTTACGTGCTGTCACAGTACCATCCTGCTCTACAAAAACGGTATCCTCATCAGAAGATTCAAAAGTAACAGATTTTTCATAAGCACCCTCTGGCAATATTTTTGCACTTAAATAAAATACTGTCCCTTTTTTCACTGTGATATTATAATAATTTAATTCTATACCCTCGGCTGGTACCAAAACGGTAACAACACACTGTGCTTCTAGTCCATTCGAAGTCCTTACCGTAATTATTGTACTGCCCGCAGCAACAGCTGTCACTAAACCATTATTGACTGTTGCAACTTCTGGATTTGAACTTTCCCATGTCAAAGATGCATCGGTAACTGTCTCTGGTTCTATCTTAGTCTCCAGTTGATATGTCTCACCCACCCTCAAATTAATTGAAGTTGGATTAAGCTCAATGTTAGTCGCGGGATTTTCAATAATAATGGTACATGTATCCGCGATCGCTGTTCCTGCAACTGTCGCAGTAATAATAGCAGTACCAACCGCCTTATAAGTAACTACTCCTGTTTTTTCGTCAACCTCTGCTATATTAGGATTATTTGATCTCCATATTACCTCTACTTCCTCAACAAAACCTAATGGTAATAAATCATATTTTAATTCACAAGAACCCGTTCCGTCTGGATTTAAATAATCCTTTACCGATTTATTTCCCTTATCTCCCTTAACCTTATCTCCTTTAATTTCAATATCTTGTACTTCCGATACAACTCGAATTGTAATAACCGCTATCTCCACTCGTGTGGTATCATTTGTCACCACCGCCACATAGGCTTCTCCCACACTTAAACCTGTTATCGTAACTTTTCGGTTTGTATTAGCAATCGCATCCTTTTTAATAATCTCTTCTGCTATCGTTCCATTCTTATTTTTCAATACCCATACTAATTCATCATCGGTCAGATTTGTTCCTTCTGGATTAATGATTAACTCCAACTCTGTTGTACCACCAACTGGAATTGTGGTGCTAGGCGTTGCAATAATCTCTGCTCCTTGGATTCCCGGTATAACCTTTACTCTACAAACTGCACTAATGGTAGTACCATTGAGCTCCTGCGTCGCCCTAATCGTAATCCATCGTCCATCCGTAGACTTTAATCCAGTAACAACTGCTGCCTTATCTCCATCTGCAACTACAGAAATATATTCTTCATCCTCTGGATCAATGTACCACTCAACAGGTATTCCATTATCTACCGTTGAAATTACATTTAAGTTAAAGCTTCCTCCTACTGAAATTGTTTTTTGTGTCTCACTTAAATTCATGGTATCTGCAATTCGAATAATAACTTCTTTGACCATTATTGCCTTATCATAACCACTTACACTTGTGCTACCCTGAGAATCTCGAACAATACACCGAATCCTAACATCTTCTCCACTTTTCTTTCCTGTTATTCTAATTGCAGAATAATTACCTTCACTCCCATTTATACTAGTTCCCGTTGAGTTAAAGTTAGGATCATCATATTCTCCTGTGCTAGACAAAGGAACACCATATTCATCTGCTCCATTCATATACCTCCAATCAAACGTATATCGACTTCCTACAATATTAGTGGACAATGTAATTGTTCCTCCAATATTGATAATTTCCATGATTCCTGTCTCTTGTCTTTCCCTTTCTCCTTTTAAAAGTGTAGGAGTAACATTTATATCAACATAATCACGAACTTTAGGCTTTAAAGATGAATGATTTTCGTATTTATCATATAGAGAAGTTACCTCTAATCTGACTCTACCATAATTTTTCGCTCTTATATTTCCACTTGTTATAGACGAACCAGATTTCTTTCCACTTGTAAGGGCAACTACTCCATTTCCTCCACCCTCTATCACTTGCCATTGTAAAGAATTTCCTAAATCGTTTGATATCTTATTGAGATCCAGAACTTGATCATATGTCATCTCCAACTTTTTTATTTTATTTCCATTGTTATCTTCTTCATTCCCAATTTGTATACCTTTATATGAAACCGTTGGCTCCACCATAATATCAAAAGAATCTTCAATATAAACATCAGAAGTACTGTCGTTATTTAAATAAATACGACCAATGACACGAACAAATCCTCCTTTTCCTTTCGCTGATACAGGATAAGCAAAAAGCTTCATTACTTTACTTGGACCTTCTTCTTGACCTGTAGTTTGATCTGTACTTCCTCCTCTGCCTGGTACTTCTTGTCTGTTTTCATTATCAATATCAATAAGCCTAGAAATCTCATATCCCGCCAAAGAAGTTTTTGGCGGAATTGGTGTTCCTGCACCCAAATTTTTTCCTCCTATTGGAGGAATCAATTCCAAAAGTTCAACAGAAGCTTCATCCTTCGTCTCTGCATCTATAAAAAACCATGTTATATTACAAGAAGAGATACCTGCATTATTCGCATACACTTTCATATCTGATGTATCTGACAAATATTGTGCATATGTATGAACTGTACTTCCATTTGAATCAAGTATCTGTAACGGTGAAGCCAAATATATGGTTCTATTCTGATAAAATAAACTTTTTGAATATGTTTTACCAGTTTCATCTGTATAATCCTTACCGTTGGGATCTTCATTATATCCTTGTGCTTCAATAAGAACCTCAACAATACCTGCGGCCTGTGGCGCAATCTGAATTCTTTTTCTTGTATATGTACTATTTTGGGGATCATCCTTTATTTGGACTACCTTTTCTGTATCCTGATCACTGGTTTCTTTAATTACTGTATAGGTCCACCGAACCATATCACTTACCAGATCCTCAACTCTTGCCTCTTCCTTTGATGTGGGATCAAAAGAAAGAACAGCCTGTATATATCCTGTACCAGGTATATTAAAGCTACCTGAACTGCTGGCTTTCAAGTTCCATTGCACACTGGCAGAGCCATCTTCTGTATTACTGTCATTCATAAATATCATATCACTGCCTAGAGTATCATCACCCAAAAAATATATTTTAGGCTGACCCGAAGCTGGCGTTGTCTCCTCTGGTGTTGTCTCCGGTGCCGTTCCTGTTTGTGATGGTGCAGTTGCATCCGTTTTTTCCATCCTCCCACTTAACAATGGCGTTAGCAACAAAATTATTGCCACCACTACCCATAACTTCCTCAACCGTAACCGTTTCATCTGTCTAACCTCCCAATACTTCCCAATTTATGCACCATTTTCATTCACATTCTCTTTTCGAACTTACATCCTGTTATCTGTGTTCGAAAATTAAGTTGCTTTATCTATCTCATTATAGTGTATTTCGGCGATTTTTTCTACTAAATTTAGAAAATTTCATAAAATTGTAAAAAGTACTGTTCTCTAGCTTATGCCCATATATCAGCCTTTTTTCATTCACTCTCCTAGCCCTTTTGATATTCTGGTACTAATATACCACCCTCTTTTATCCAAATATCTCCAGAAATTTGCTATAATCCTCTATAATATTTTCCCTTATTCTTCTATATTTATATCATTTCAAAAAGGAGGTCCTACCAAATGTTCCACATTCTAATTGTCGATGATGAAAAACATACCCGCCTTCTCCTCCAAAAGGTACTAGAAGCTGAAAAATATCAAGTCTTCTCCGCCTGCAATGGCAAGGAAGCGCTCGAAGTTATGGACAAAAACCACATTGATCTTGTAATCTTAGATATTATGATGCCCGTGATGGATGGCTATGAGCTAACCAAAGCCCTGCGAGAGACAGACAACAATTTGCCTATTCTTATGGTATCGGCAAGACAGCTTCCGATTGACAAGAAAAAAGGCTTTTTGGCAGGCACAGATGATTACATAACAAAACCCATAGATGAGGAAGAGATGCTGCTTCGAATCCGCGCGCTTCTTCGCCGGGCAAAGATTGCAAGCGAGCGCAAAATTGAATTTGGCAATATTACTCTGGACTATGATACACTTACTGTTTCCAGAGAAAATGAAGTGCAAGAGCTGCCTCAAAAGGAATTTCTTCTTCTATATAAATTGCTCTCCTACCCCGGAAAAATATTTACAAGAATCCAACTTATGGATGAAATATGGGGAACAGAGAGCGAAACAGGATGGGAGACTGTCACCGTTCATATTGGACGACTAAGAAAACGCTTTGAGCATTGGAATGAATTTGAAATTATCTGCGTGCGTGGCCTTGGCTACAAAGCAGTAAAGCACGAGCTACAAACAGAATAGCAGAAACCATTTCTATATTCCATATAAAAATTACAGAAAAGAGATATCATTATGAAAAAACCACCTCTAAACCGCCGGATTGGCCTAACATTGCTTTTTACATTTATCGTAGGATGCATTATGTTTCTATCAGAAATCTTAGTCAGCATCCTTATGTATCTACTTCTTCAAACAAAGCTCCTAACTGGGACAGACAACGTTGTCCCCTCGCCTGCCCTTATTGTGATCACTGCACTATTTGCCAATTTTATCGTTGGCATTGTTCTCTCTATACCACTGAGCAGATTCCCTCTAAGACCCGTCAATGAGCTGATCAATAAACTGAATCTTCTGGCAGCAGGAAAATATAAAACCCGCATCCCGACAGATGGCATATCCAGCAGACATCCCGCCTTTCTTGAATTGGCCAACAGTTTTAATACACTCGCCAATGAACTAGAACATACAGAAGTGCTGAGAGAGGATTTTGTCAACAATTTTTCTCACGAATTTAAAACACCTATCGTTTCCATTGCCGGATTTGCCAAACTACTGCGAAAAGGAAATTTAAATGTCGAAGAACAAAAAGAATATATTCAAGTGATTGAAGAGGAGTCCTTGCGTCTCTCCAATATGGCCACC
>CAMUFS010000179.1 GCA_947088195.1 uncultured Clostridia bacterium | reverse complement strand
TCACACGGCGTTACCCCATCCCCACTTCCACGGTAACTTATCCATTTTAATTTTCGTAAAAACACAACTACATTTCCATCAAATAATCCCGCAAACCCGCATAGAATCAAGGTTTCCGCACGAAAAGCACGACGGTCTCCACATGCCTCGTCTGCGGAAACATATCCACCATCTGCACCTTCTCCACCGCATATCCCATCTCCCCCAACTTCTTCAAATCTCTTGCCAACGTAGCCGAGTCACAGGACACATACACAATTCGTTCGGGCTGCATCTCAACTATTGTATGCAGTAATTCTTCTTCACATCCCTTCCTTGGCGGATCTACAACAATAACATCTACTTTCACTTTATCCTTATTGTTTTCTTTATTATTCTTATACCATTCAGGGAGTACTTCCTCTGCTTTCCCAACAAAAAATTCTGCATTTTTTACTTTATTTTTAATTGCATTTTGCCGTGCATTGTCAATCGCGGCTGGCACAATCTCAACGCCATATACTTTTCCAGCATTTTTCGCAAGGAAAAGAGAGATAGTGCCTATTCCGCAATATAGATCCCACACAATCTCCTTCCCAGTAAGCCCAGCATATTCTAATACTTTTCTATATAATTTTTCTGTCTGTACAGGATTTACTTGAAAGAAAGAAAGTGGCGAGATCTCAAACCACACATCGCCAATGCGATCTTCAATCACCAGATCGCCCCATAATCCAATTATCTCTTTTCCCAAAATTACATTTGTTTTTTCTTGATTTGGATTTATTGTAATGCTTTTCATTCCTTTTATCTCTGCCAGTCTTTGTGCCAAAATATGCCCATGCGGAAGCTGCTTGCCATTTATCACAATACAAACCATCAAATGTCCTGTATGGTATCCTTTCCGAATTAATACATGCCGAACCAATCCTGTATGACTTTCCTCACAATATGGCTCCACATGATATTCTCGCATATAATCCATTACAATAGATAAAATCTCCTTATTCTCCTTAGCTCCCAGAACGCAATCCTCACAGGCAATCACAGAATGAGTTCTGCCAGCATAAAATCCTGCGATCAGATTGCCAGACTTGTCCCGCCCTATGGGAAATTGTGCTTTATTGCGGTAACGCCATGGATCTTCCATGCCAAGGATCGGCTCACAATGATACTTAGATACCTTGCCAATACGTTCCAGATTATTCCTCACCATCGCTTCCTTCAGCCTGAGCTGCTCTTTATACTCATATGCCTGAAGCTGGCAGCCTCCGCACTGTCTCGCCACTGGACACCGAGGAATTACACGCTTTTCTGACGGCTTTATCAGCTTGACAAGCCTGCCATAACCATAGCTTTTCTTCGCCTTAATCACTTTAATTTCTGCCACATCCCCGACAACTGTATCTTTAACAAAGAGGGTATAGCCGTCAACCTTACCTATACCCTCTCCATCCTGATTTATATCTATAATTTCCACAATCGAAATATCATTTTTATTCATTTATTTCCCCTAACTATCTTTGCCTACTTGCTGCAAAAATTATCTTCCTATCATAGTCCTAAAAAATACTTCACAAGGAAAATCTCCTCCCACGTGTATCTAAAGTAGGAGGAGCCTTATTATTGCCATAAGTGCCATATTGAATAAAACACTATCTAAATTTCACATATCTTTATAAACCATGCTATTTCCTGAAAACACTCCATATACAAAAAAGAATATTAATCTTCATTGATCTGGCTGGTTCTTCTCAGATTGGAATCAGCAAAACGATTAAACCCAAGCCAACCATCATTGCCAGCCGCATTGTCTAGTATCTCTGTCATCATCTCCAGCTTGTCGTCCGCTACATCGGCAAAATTAAGTGCCATTGCCTCCACAAGTGCTGGCTTTTTTGGAGAACCAAACTCCAATTCACCATGGTGTGCCAGTATGCAGTGTTTTAGTTCACTTGCAAGCTTTGGCGGAAATCCCTCTATATTTCTGATATGTTCCCCAATTAATTCACTTCCAATCACAATATGCCCCAAAAGCTGTCCGTCATCTGTATAATCGTTCTCAGGAAATGCAGAGATCTCCCAAACTTTTCCTATATCATGGAACATAGCTGCAGGAATTAATAGATCATATTGGAGCACCTTATAATTTTCTGTAAAATATACACATATCTTTGTGACACCAAGCGTATGCTCCAGCAGACCACCAATAAATCCATGATGAACCGTCTTTGCCGCAGAATGTTTTTTAAATTTATTGATAAATTCTTTGTCCTCCACAAAGAAGCTATCCACAAGCTTCTTCATATAAGGATTGCGAATCTTGGCCGCATAGCCCATCAATTCATGATACATTTGCTCAATATCTCGGCTGCTTGCCGGAAGATAATCCGCTTGGTTGCAGTCCTTTGCCTCTATTTTGCGGATTCTCTTGATATTTAATTGTTTTGTTCCATTAAATACCGTCACTTCACCCACAACCTCAACATAATCAAGTGCATCAAAATCCTCTATTCCCATGGAATTTGGCTCCCAGATCTTCGCGTCCAGAACACCTGTCTTATCCTGCAAAATAACATTATCATAAGCTTTTCCATTCTTTGTCACCGCTGACTGCTTATACTTACACAGGTACACAGACTGTACCCGTTCCCCCTCTGTGATATCCTTAATATACTTCATACTTTTCCTCCATGCTGTGATTATTTTCTAGAAACAACACTGTTGCAGATTTCGACACAACACAAAATCTGATTATCTCCTTTCTACATTTCACAGATCTACATTGCCATGTTATATTTAACTTGTCCTCTGTATTACATTGTTAATTATAATTTTACCACCTAAATTTGGATACAATTCTCTTTCTCTAACAAACCTGTTGCACCACTAATTATAATTCTGCTACTCATGTGTGCTGACTGTCACATCAAACTCTATATTGGTATAACCTTCTCTGCCGCGCCGCATCACCTTAATATGAATCACATCGTCAGCCTGATGGCTTTCCAATAGATTTCTGTATGCTCTCATGCTCCTCACTTCCACGCCGTCAAATTCTACTAAGACATCTCCACTCTGCACACCGGACTGGTACACGGGTGAGCCTGCAACCGCTTCTGTGATATACACACCTTCGGGAAGCCCCGTTTCCTTCGCAATATCTGCTGTTACATCCTGTCCCTTTATGCCAAAGTATAAGATCTCCTGCTCATTCGACAATCGCTCCACCACTCCCTTTAAATCGGAGATGGCAAGTGCCGTTGTAATTCCATTTGATGCACCGTTTTTGTAAGTCTTTGTAATAACTCCCATAATCTCGCCCTTGGTGTTAATTAGAAATCCACCACCTGTGGGACTTTCCAAAATATTGGTATCAATCACACGATAATTGACATCGATCGCCTGAGCAATATTTCTCACAGAGGAAACTACTCCATACGACATAGAATAATTATATCCAAAAGGATTTCCCACAGTCATGGCAAGCGCTCCCTGTTTCATGCTGTAAGAATTTCCAAGCACTGCCACGGGATATTCACTTAAATCTTTTCCCAGAGGCGCGGGATCGACGGCAAGCACCGCCAGCCCGGAAACTGGATCTGCTTTTCGCAAAACTGCGACACATTCCTCTCCATTTAAAAACGTTACCCATATATTATCTGCTGCATGAAGGCTCTCCGCATTTGTGAGAATCAAAATCTCTGTGTCCGTCTTATTATAGATAAGTCCTGCTGCCTCTTCCTTCAGCTCATAAGGCTGATTAAATAAATCCAATTTACTCTCCGCAGAGGTCACTGTGACTATGGACCGATTGACCGATGCCACCACTTCGTACATGGAATTATAAAGTGCCTCATAATCTGCCAATGTAAGGCTTCGCTCGGACAAAACACTCTCCACTATCTGTTCAATCGGCTCGGTTGTCTCAGTCGGCGTAGTCACCGCCTCTGTTGTCTCAGGAGAACTATCTGTCACTGGCTCCGTTGTCGGTGCCACCGTTATGGTGGGAACCTCATCGCGTGGTATTGTGACAGATGGCCTCACTTGATCCTCTTCCTTCACGACCAGACCTTTGTAAGAAAGCACAAAGACAAAGCTGACTCCCGCCGTCACTCCAAAAATAACCGCCAAAGCCACCGCCCGAATCCCCTTCCAAAGCCGCCGTTTTATATTTGACTGTCTCACAATCTGCTCTGTGACAAAAGGCAGCTCTTTTTGTTCATCCCCTTTTTTGCCAGCCATACCCTTCTCCTTCGCATCCTACGAACCTGTAAAAACACCCATATGTATTATTATATCAAAACATTATGAACATTTTATGAATGAATGTAAAAAAACTGTATTCAAACAGTAAAAATTCGTGTATACTTGTACCAGAGTGGCCTTTCTTTGATTTAGATAGGCATACTTTCAACAATACCAATACGATTTATAATAGAAGAAGGGATAACCATGAACGAAAAGGTTTTAAAAACACTGGAATTTACCAAGATTATCTCCCAGCTTCAGGAATATGCTTCCTCTGATGCTGCCAAAAATATGTGTCAACATTTGACTCCCTCCTCTGATCTGGAAGAAATACAGACCAATCAAGCACAGACTAGCGATGCCCTAACACGCATTTTAAGAAAAGGAAGTATCTCCTTCTCTGGTATTCGTGATGTTCGCGCATCTTTAAAAAGGCTTTCTATTGGAAGTGTTCTGGGCATGGGGGAGCTATTAGCTGTCAGCTCTCTGTTAGATTGTGCTGCACGAGTCAAAGCATTTTCCAGAAATCTGGATGCCGATACACCGGAGGATTCATTGGATGGCTTCTTTGAGGCATTGGAACCACTGACGCCGCTAAATCATGAATTAAAACGCTGTATTCTCTCTGAGGAGGAGATAAGTGACGATGCAAGCCCCGGACTGAAAAGTGTGCGCCGACAGATGCAGACGGCAAATGAGCGCATTCGCAGTCAGCTCAATTCCATGATAAACAGCCAGACCACTCGCACCTACCTGCAAGAAAATGTTGTCACCATGCGAAATGGTAGATATTGTATTCCTGTAAAACAGGAGTACCGCGGCCAAGTGCCCGGCATGATCCACGATCAATCCTCCACTGGCTCCACGCTATTTATTGAGCCTATGACAGTGGTAAAGCTTAATAATGATATAAAAGAACTATTATTAAAGGAACAAGATGAGATAGAAAGGATTCTTTCCGAGCTGAGCAATCAGACTGCTGTTCATATAGAAGAGCTTGAGGAGGATTTCACTCTGCTCACAAAGCTTGATTTTATCTTTGCTAAAGCGATGCTGTCACGCTCCTACAAGGGAAGTGAGCCTGTATTTAATCAAAATGGCATTATCAATCTAAAACAGGCAAGACATCCTCTTCTCAATCCTGATCACGTTGTGCCATCTAATATACATCTGGGACAGGACTTCACCCTGCTTATTGTCACTGGTCCCAACACGGGAGGAAAGACTGTCTCTCTAAAAACGGTGGGATTGCTGACTTTAATGGGGCAGGCAGGTCTTCATATTCCTGCCTTTGATGGTTCTAAGCTGGCCGTATTTGAGGAAGTTTATGCCGATATTGGAGATGAGCAGAGCATTGAACAAAGCCTAAGTACCTTCTCCTCTCATATGACCAATATTGTCTCCATCCTTGATAAAGCAGACGATCGCTCTTTGGTTCTCTTTGACGAGTTAGGTGCCGGCACCGATCCCACAGAAGGAGCTGCCCTTGCGATCTCCATTCTATCCTTCCTTCACAATATGCAAGTTCGAACTATGGCAACCACTCACTACAGTGAGCTTAAGGTCTACGCACTCTCCACAGAGGGCGTGGAAAATGCCTGCTGTGAATTTGATGTGGAGACATTGCGCCCTACCTACCGCCTGCTTATCGGCATACCCGGAAAGAGCAACGCCTTTGCCATCTCTGGCAAGCTGGGACTTCCCGCCTTTTTGATAGAAGATGCCAAAAAGCATGTCACAGAACAGGACATCGCCTTTGAGGACTTGATCTCTGATCTGGAAACCAGCCGCGTCACCATAGAGCGCGAGCGGGAAGAGATTAATCGCTACAAACTAGAGGTAGAAAATTTAAAACAAAAATTGGAGCAGAAACAGGAGCGCTTTGAAGAACAAAAAGAAAGGATTCTCCGGGAAGCTACCGAACAGGCAAGAGATATTTTGCAAGAGGCAAAGGATTATGCCGACGAAACAATAAGAAAATTTAACAAAGGACTGTCTGGGAAGGAGATGGAACAGGAACGCAGCAAAGTCCGCGAAAAACTATCCTCCACCAACGAAAAACTATCCTTTCAAGCAAAGCCTTCCAAAAAGAAGTCTTCCAAAGCAGAGGATTTCCATATCGGTGATGCCGTCCGCGTTCTCTCACTTAATCTAAATGGAACCGTGAGCACCCTGCCCAATGCAAAGGGAGATCTCTTCGTACAGATGGGCATCCTGCGATCACAG
>CAMUFS010000178.1 GCA_947088195.1 uncultured Clostridia bacterium | reverse complement strand
GGATATGCCTCACGCCCCGGTGGTCTTCTCAACAGCAAGGAGAGTGTACGATATGCTGTGGCATGCTTGCTAAGGTCATCATACACAACCAAAACATCCTCACCCTTCTCCATCCACTCTTCACCGATCGCACAACCTGCGTATGGTGCTATATACTGCAATGGAGCCAGCTCACTCGCTGTGGAAGCAACCACTGTCGTGTAGTCCATCGCCCCATACTCTTCAAATGTCTTCACAATAGAAGCAACCGTGGAAGCCTTCTGTCCAATCGCAACATAGATACAATGCACTCCCTGTCCCTTCTGATTGATAATTGTATCCACCGCGATCGCCGTTTTACCAGTCTGTCTATCTCCGATAATAAGCTCTCGCTGTCCTCTTCCGATTGGAATCATGGCGTCAATCGCCTTGATACCTGTCTGAAGTGGGGTATCTACTGATTTTCTTGAGATAACACCAGATGCCACTCTCTCTACCTGACGGTACTTATCTGTGACAATCGGACCTTTGCCGTCAATCGGCTGTCCCAGCGAATTCACAACACGCCCAGTCATTGCATCTCCGACAGGGACCTCAACCACTCTTCCTGTCGTCTTTACGGTATCTCCCTCATTAATATTCTTAGTGCTGCCCAACAATACGGCACCGACATTATCTTCCTCAAGGTTAAGCACCATGCCGTAAACCTCTCCGGGAAATTCCAGCAGCTCTCCCTGCATCGCATTCTCAAGACCATGTATACGGGCTATTCCATCGGCTACTTGGATAACAGTACCCACATCGGATACTTCCAGCTTCGTGGAATAATTCTTGATCTGCTCTTTAATGACAGAGCTTATTTCTTCCGGTCTTAAATTCATGAAGCCCACACACCTTCTTTCCTTTCAGCCTAAAGCTGTATTTTCATCAATTCTCTGGACATCTGTTCCAGCTTATGTTTAATACTGCTGTCAACAACACGATCGCCGATGCGGATCACCATCCCGCCAATCAGCCCCGCGTCCACGGTATAATCCATCTCAAAGGACTTATAGTTTGTCGTGGCAAGCAGCCTCTTCTCCACTGCCTTCTTTTGCTTATCCTTAAGCTCGACTGCTGTCGTCACCTTCGCCACGCCAATATGCTTATGCTCTCTAACCCTTCCCATAAAAAAGTCAAAGATCTCAAAAATCTCACTATAGCGGTCCTTGCTCACAACAAGTGCAAGAAAACCTGTCAGATTGTCGCTTACCCTGCCCTTGAATATACGTTCCATAATCTGGAGCTTCTCTTCCTTCACAATCTTTGGATGCTCCATCAGCTTCATAAGCTCCTCATTCTCCTTAAGAGCCTGTGAAACAGCCTGAACCTCTTTGGACAGCTCATCCATGACATCTTGTTCCAAAGCAAGCTCAAACAACGCATCCCCGTAGGTCTTGGATACTAATTTTGCCATGTGCTTTCACCCATTTCCTTTAAGGTTTCTTCAATCAGGGTATCCTGAATCTTCACATCCATAGACTGTGCGACCACCCTGCCTGCCATAGCAGACGCAATCCGAATCATTTCCTTCTTCATATCGTCAACAGCACGCTTCTGCTCCAGAACTACCTCACTGTGCGCGCGTTCGAGAATACGGTTTGCTTCCTCTCTGGCTTCATTCACTATATCCTCTTCTCTTTTCAGAGCTTTTTTGCGGGCTTCAGAAAGAATTTTCTCTGCTTCTTTATCAATCTCTTTCAGTTTCGCCTCATATTCTGCCTTAAGCGCGAGCGCATCCTCTTTGTTCTGTCCCGCTGTCTCTATATCTGACTGAATTTTCTCACGCCTTTTATTCAACATATCCCTCACAGGATTGAATAAAAGATATGACAAAAATGTAAATAAGATAAAGACATTGATCGCCAAAAATATGGAATCATGAATTAACTGAATATCCAGACCAAACATTCTGGGAAACTGCACCTGCGCTGCCAGCAGCATATCTAAATCAAATGTTATCAAGGTTTCGCCTCCTTCCGGCTTTTCTTTTTCGTATTACACACTCAAATCAAAAGTGGCTAAACCTTATAATTTTCCAAGCAACGGAGCAACGAAGATCAAAATAATAGCTGTGGCAAAGCCGTACAGACCAGTTGTCTCTGCAACTGCCTGACCCAAAAGCATGGTGGAAGTGATGTCAGACTTTGCTCCTGGATTGCGGCCTACTGCTGCTGCTGCGTGACCTGCCGCAATACCCTGACCAATACCGGGGCCGATACCTGCGATAAGAGCAAGACCTGCGCCAATAGCGGAACAAGCTAAAATTAAACCTTCATTCGTGATATTTGACATAATATTGTCCTCCTTACATTTCTTATTCTTAATTTTTTGTAATTAATCGGCTATCTTATCATTTACATACACCATAGTCAACATACAAAATACATATGTCTGGATTGCTCCCGAAAAGACATCAAAATACACATGCAATGCCGCAGGAATACCAATCTGCACAAATATTGGCGTCAAACCATACAAAAGCCCCATCATTACGGTTCCTGACATAACATTACCAAACAAACGTAATGACAGAGAAAGTGGTACTGCCACTTCACCGATCAGATTGATCGGAAATAACAGAGCAAACGGCTGGAACAAATTTGTCAGATGCTTCATCTTGTTCTTCTTAATGCCGTTATAGTGGATCATCGCAAAAGTTATTAAACCTAGCGGCAACGTTACGCCATAATCTGCTGTCGGTGGTCTCAAGCCCAAAAGACCGGAAATATTGGAAATCAATATAAAAACAAAGATGGTAGACAGGTAATTCACAAACCGTCTGGCATTCTCACCCATGATTCCCTTAACCATATTATCCAGCATTTCTACGACAAGCTCTATTATGTTCTGGAATGTTCCCGGAATCTCATCTGGATTCTTCATCTTTCTGCTTGCGCATACCGCCAGAATCATAATTAGAATTGTCACGATAACTAGGCTGACATGCGTTGTGGTCAGATAAACCTCCTGCCCGAACAAGTGATACTTCAGGCAGGGCTTAATCATAAAGGAATCCACCGACTCTGCGCCTACAAGAAACACCATCTGCCCTGTCATTGATAACATGCTCACTCTTTCACCCCTCCTTTATCTAAAGTCTTCCTGCCGATTCTCACGGCAGACTTCTCAAGGCTTACCACCTGTGAGAAATCTATGAGTATACGGCTGAATATATGCCGCAACCTTCAAAGTCATAATGCCGAGAAGAAGCCCTACCAAGCTGCCAAGCTTTAATACACCAGTTAAGACAATCACCAAAAGTACCACCACTGTGCGGATCACATAGGAGCTTATCATCTTTACTTTCGCGCCGCCCTCACCTCGATCCACCGCCTGCTGCACCGAAGAGCTGATGGAAAATGTCATAAAAATAGCAAGCACAACCCCGATTAATAACCCTATAGAATAAAAAAGCTTATCTCCTGCGATCATTACGCCGAGAACCTCTAAAATTGCCCCCGTCAACAGGATTCCCAATAATAGTTCCCAGACTGTTCTATTTATATTCCTCATTTCTCTTCTCCTCTTTGTGTTTCTTTTCTTTCTCAATGGAGCTCATCGCCAAAATATATGCATTTCTGCCACCTGCCAAAACACCAAGCGTCAAAAATAATAAGGTAAAAAACCCGGTTGAAAGCTGCTCATCCAGAAAAATACCCACAAAAAGGCATAAAAATATTGGAACCATAACCTGTATTCCTAATTGACTGATCAAAGCTAAATTTCGGTACATGTGCTTCCCTGATTTCATAATCTCCTCTATTTCCCTATTATATCACTAATTTCCAAATTGTCCATGGAATTTGTAGCAACTCTGTCTTATTCCCTATCTGCTTCCAGTCAAAAATAAAAAGTTTTTCTTCTATTGACTGCCTAACCTGTATGCATAGAAAGCCACAACCGCTCTCTGTGGCTGTAGCTTATTTTATACGCTTAAAAATATCCTTCAAGCCCTTCTTGGTGTCCGCTGCATATGCAGGCGGGGCGCCATTAATTTCTTTCTTCCATGCAAAATATTCCGCATCCAGATCAAAATCCTCCGCGCTGAACTCTCCCTTTTTATTTCCTTTCTTCTCCTTTTTCTCTCCCCTCATGGCCTCCACCTTATCCTTGTATGCATCCGCCACATAAATCTCTATCTTTTTCTGCTCCTCTGTAAGCCCACTCTCCTCCAGATCATCTAGATCAAGCAAGCTATCCTCCATCTCATCCAAATTATCTAGACCATCAAGCTCGTCAAAGTACTCAAAATCCTCTTTTCTCTCAGACTTCTGCACACTTTCTTCCTTCTCTTTTGCAGATACTTCTGTTTTCCTTCTCTCTGGCAAATGATTTAATTGCTTCTGTTCTTCCTGCTCTGCCTTTTCCTCTCGCTTCACCTTGCCAATTAAATCAAGATACAGCCGCCCTTGCTCCATACTCTCAAGCTGACTCTTAAGCTCTCCTCTATTTTTCTCCAGATATTTTAATTTATCTGCGATTTGCTTATCTATATTTTCCCAGGTTTTCTGAATACTCTCCCTCGCGCGCGCAACCTCCTGCTCTAACTCCATCAAAGTACTATCGGAATACAAGATCGAAGCCGCATAGATCTCCTCTGCACTCTCGGATGCCCTCTCCACCATGGCATCTGTCTCTTCTTTATACTTCTGTACCGCAAGCTCCCGGCTCGCCTTTGATTCTTCATAGCGATCCATGGCAGCATACACTTCATGGTTTAAGGACTCCAACAGAGCAAATATTTTCTCTTTGTTCACTATAATCAGATCTTCTCTCGAAGATACCTTTTCCGCTTTTGCAAACATGACATGAATTTCCCGCATAATCCGTTCCATACCATCTGACACGTTTTCTCCTCCATTCTGTCTTTGCGAATTTAGTTTACGGAAAAACTTACCCTTACGCATTTGCTCATGAGTTAGTATACCTCATCTTTCGTCTCTGAACAAGCAAAAAATGAAAAAATCCCGGAAGTGAAAGTTCTTCCGGGAATCTAGCTGGGCTACAAGGATTCGAACCTTGAAAATGCTGGAGTCAGAGTCCAGTGCCTTACCGTTTGGCGATAGCCCAATCTCTAAAATCATACACGCTGTATCTCTCAGCGACAAGAGTTATTATACCATATTGTTTTTTCTTGTCAAGTACTTTTTTATTTTTTCTTAAATATACTATCCATTTACATAACAATCTGATTTCTTCCTCTTTCTTTTCCTAAGTATAATTTTTCATCTGCGCTGTGGATCACCTTTTCATAATTGCTATCCACCGTTCCTGTGGCAATTCCTCCTGTGATCGTGATGCGTATTTCCTTTCCGGCTGATTTTACCACCATTCCCTCAATCCGTTTTCTAAGCTCCTCCATGACAGGGTAAATCTGATTGGGTGTTGTTTTTGGAAAGTATAATATAAATTCCTCTCCTCCCCAGCGCACTGCCAGATTCTCCTGCCCAGCCGTATCCCTGAGACAAGCTGCCACCATCACAAGAACTTCATCTCCTGCCTCGTGTCCATATGTATCATTAACAATTTTAAAAAAGTCGATATCCACCATAGATATCACATATGGTTCTCTCTCATCCAAAGGAATCTGCTCTAACTGGCGTTCAAAGAATCGCCTATTGTAAAGCCCAGTAAGTACGTCATGATTCATATTATATCGCAGTGATTCCCACGCCTTCTCCATTTCCTTAGAATAAAAAAAGGTTGACGCAAGCACGATCGTCGCCGTGATCCCAAGATTGACCATATAAAAAGTAGTCTGATATGGGACGGCTGCCGCCTGTATATTGGGAAAATTTACCCCAGCTATCATTATTAAACCCTTTAACAAATATGCAGCGCCAATTCCCACAAGCTGATATACAAACCTTACATTTCCATAAGAGGGAACCAGATAGAATACCGCGGACGACAAACCAATCATATACAGAAAAAAGCCATATCCTGTTCCAAGAGCTAGTTCACTGAGAAAAGAAAATAAAAGAATCTCAAAATAAGTCGCCGCCATGCTTTTCTCTGAAGTATCCTTCTTTATAAATAAAAAATAAAAATAAAATACACTGCTAAAGAAATTAAGAAGCACAAGTGGATCGATACCCAAAGCTTGAAACACACATAGATAAATCAAATGTATTGCCAAACAGATTGCCAGAAAAATTTTATTTCTATAGCAGGTGAAAAAATCTATAACCTTCTTTATCATTCCCATAAGCTTTTCCATATGTTTATTGTCCAATCTTTTTATTGGGGCAATATCGCAGATTAGAATATAAACAATCTATTCACTCCGATCCGTGATATGCATGGGGACTGGTGTACACCTGTTACGGCTAGAAATATTATAACAAAACCATCCCAACACTTCAATATATTTTCTTAATTTCTCTTTCATCTCTCCGGCGTATAACTATTCTCCACAGTTATGACACAATCATATCTGGAATCCCATTTCTGCAC
>CAMUFS010000177.1 GCA_947088195.1 uncultured Clostridia bacterium | reverse complement strand
AGAGCGCGGTGACGGAGGTTATATTGGGCTTGGCGCTGCGGACCCCTTTAAAAAATGATGATACAAAACGATACTTTATTCAAAATACACTTATTTACAAAAACTGTTATAAGCTATTAGAGCAGGTTTTTATAATAACACTATTGTATTTTTCTATGCCATGTTCTACAATATAGAATAGTTTCCCGCTTTTCTTTATAAACAAAGAATATATGCGGCATACAATATTGATTAACAGCACAGAAATGAGGAAAACAATGGCGTCAGAAACTAAACTTAAATCAAGAACAACCAGCAAGCTTAAGGAACCAAAGCAATATAAAGTAGTAATGTACAATGACGACTTTACACCGATGGATTTTGTGGTAGATATTTTAAAAACAATATTTAATAAGGGACATCAAGAAGCAGTAGAAATTATGATGCAGGTGCATAAAGGCGATCGCGCTGTTGTCGGGCAGTATTCCTACGATATTGCCATGACAAAGACGCAAGAAGCCATGCATCAAGCCAGAGAAAATGGTTATCCCTTTCAGGTTAAAGTAGAGTCTTAATATTAGGAGGAAATAGATTTGAAAATATCACAGGAGCTTGAGCTGCTGTTACAAAAATCGGCAGTGTACGCGGGGCAGGAGCGGCATGAATATGTGACGCCAGAGCATGTTATGCTGACGTTGACCTATGACAAAAAATTCTCCCACTGTTATGTAAATTGTGGTGGAAATATAAAAGAATTTCGAAAAGAGCTAGAAGAATATCTTAGAAAAAATGTTGGAGGGCTTCCCGAAGCCAAGGCGGAAATCCCTGTGAGCTATGGACTTCATGAGGCACTGATAGAGGCCGCCATGCAGGCAGAGAGCGCAGGACAGCATATGGTGGAGCTGGTGCACCTTATCTATGGCTTTTTTCGCCTAAAAGAATGTTTCGGCACCTATGTTATGCACACACAAGGCGTGGAGGAAGTAGATATGCTGACAGAGCTTCACTCCAGAAACTGGGAGGAGGAACCAGAAGCTGAGGAGGAAGCACCTCTGGAAGAAAATCCGTCCTCCGCATATATGACCTGCATGAATGAGGAGGTAGCTTCCATGAATCCTCTGATTGGCAGAAAGGCGGAGCTTGAGCGCACCATACAGATTCTGCTCCGCAAGGATAAGAATAATCCGCTCCATATCGGTGAGCCGGGTGTGGGAAAAACAGCCATAGCTTATGGGCTTGCCGCTCGCATTAATGCAGGTAATGTGCCAGATGAGCTAAAAGGAGTGCGCATGTATGCCCTTGATCTAGGTGCCATGCTCGCCGGAACACAGCTTCGCGGAGATTTTGAGAAGCGCTTAAAGGAAGCGATGAAGCAGCTTGAAAGAGAAAATCGACCTATTCTCTACATTGACGAGATTCACACTCTTGTGGGAGCAGGTGCTACCACAGGGAGCTCTATGGATGCCTCCAACCTCCTAAAGCCTTATTTGACACGCGGAACCATCCGCTTTATTGGAGCTACTACATTTGAGGAATACAAAAAATATTTTGCCAAAAATAAAAGTATGGTCCGGCGATTCCAAAATATTGAGATCAAGGAGCCTACTCCAGAAGAAGCGATAGATATATTGGAAGGGTTAAAGCCATATTATGAAAAATGGCACCATGTCACATATCAGAAGGGCAGCATTGAACACGCAGTTCAATTAAGTGCCCGCTATGTGAATGAGCGCTATCTGCCAGATAAAGCTATTGATTTAATTGATGAGGCTGGTGCTTACCGTGTTATGCACCCTGAGAATAGAAAAAGGCAGATAGTAGATAAAAAGCTTATTGAAGAGGTTTTGTCAAAAACCTGTCAGATTCCAAAACAAGCGATTGAGACCGAAGAGATAAAGAAGCTGGCCCGCTTGGAAAAAGAACTAAAAGAACAGGTATTTGGACAGATGGAGGCAGTGGAGGAGCTTGCCAGTGCTGTAAAATTCTCCAAAGCAGGACTTAGAGAGGCAGAAAAGCCTGTAGCAAGCCTTCTATTTGTAGGACCGACAGGTGTGGGAAAGACAGAGCTGGCCCGCTCGCTCGCCCAAGTGCTTGGCATAGAGCTGGTCCGTTTTGATATGAGTGAATATGCAGAAAAGCATACTGTGGCAAAGCTAATCGGTTCTCCCGCCGGCTATGTAGGCTACGAGGAAGGCGGACTTCTCACAGAAACCATACGCAAAAAACCTCATAGTGTCCTGCTTTTGGATGAGATTGAAAAAGCACATCCCGACATTTTCAATGTGCTTCTTCAAGTGATGGACTATGCGACATTAACAGACAATCAAGGACAAAAAGCAGATTTTCGAAATGTGATTCTTATTATGACCTCCAATGCTGGGGCAAGAGAAGCAGGAAAGATGACAATGGGCTTTGGCGGTGAAACACAGAATGAGGGTGCTATCGACGCGGAAGTTAAACGTGTATTTAGCCCGGAATTTCGAAATCGTCTGGATCGCATTATCATCTTTCATCCAATCGATAAAAAGATGGCAATGCAGATCACAGATAAAAAGATAACCGCGCTAAAAGAACAGCTTGTTGTCAAAAATGTGGCGATTCAGCTTTCCAAAAAAGCAAGAGAATACTTTGCCTCAAAGGGAATGAGCAGAGAATATGGTGCCAGAGAAATTCAGCGTATTATCGATGCCGAATTAAAAACATTGCTGGTGGACGAGATTCTATTTGGAAAACTCAAAAAAGGCGGAAGCTGTATGGTTGGATGCGAGGATGGAAAAATAGAGCTTGCTATTGAGCAGGCATAGGCAAAACATAGGCACTTATTTAGCCAAGCTGGCGGGTGCCTATAGATACAAAAAATCATCTTTCATATCGATGATGCTTCACCTAATATGAAAGATGATTTTACTAATAATCTTATGTACATTCTGGCAATTACTCTTCTACGTCCTCAGTAGCATATGGCTCTGAAGCAGAGATCGTGATCCCAGCCTCAGGAATTGAGATATCACTGCCATCCGCAGCAGCAAAGTAAATGGTAAGTGTTTCATTATAAGCAGCATTCATATTAGCAACAATGCTATCCAAAATTGTTGTCACCAGCTCCTTGCGATCTGTAATGGCAAAATCTGTCTTAGAAGAATCCACAGCCCCTGTAAAGATACTAGAATCTTCTGCAAAATAGACATAAAAGCTGCCCGGCGCAACAGATACAGGCTCTGCCAAATGAAGATTCCAGCCTGTCACATCTTCTATAATAGCAATCAAAGTGTCTGCGTCTGGGTTATTTGCATCCCATGTCAAACCGGCTGCATCTGGGGTTGCCGTCTCATAAGTAAAATCATAGCTTTTTAAATTATCCTTTGTGCCGATGGAAAGTACCATCTTTGGAGCTGCCGTAGTGACCTCGCCGCCGGGATTCCCTGAGGAAGATCCACAGCCTGTCAGACTAAAAACAGACATAGCAAAAGCCGTGTATATGACAAAATGTTTCCAGTTTCTCCTCATATGTATTCTCCTCTCTTTTCATACAACTTGAATAGTATAGCATAAAACTGGTAATTTGTACAGAAAGAAACCAAATAAATTCTTTACAAAATTCTTTCAATGAAGAATACATTTCACAATTTTAACCTCTATAGTGGGATAGCCTTTCCTTTTTTACGCAGAGCTTGCCCAAAAATTTTCTATATTTTAACCATATATTGTAATTTCTACTTTTTGCTTTTCTGGTATTACACCATCATCATAGACAAAGGTGAGCTTATACTCTCCCTCCTGTCCTTTTCTTGGAATCCAGCTAAATTTTCCACTGCTCTCGTGGAAAATTGCCCCTTCTGGCAATCCCTCTGCCAATAATTTGGGCGATAATTTTGCTGCACCAACGGTATAATCCTTTTTCTTTATGGCTTCATTGTAGATAAACGCTTCGCTCTCCTCCTCTGCTACTTCTAACGCAGGATTTCTCACTTTTACCGTAAAGGATAACTCAGCGCCACAGTATCCCTCCTTTTTCTGTATTGGTACAAAAAACGGGCGATGTACTGTTAGCGGCAGAGGATAATATTCTGTTTTCATTTGATAAGTATATCCTGTTTCCTGACAGGCAGCCGTGGGATAAGCATATAGACTATCTGCCGGTGTGCCGGGCGCAGGCGCGTAAACCTGTACTTGTTCTGTACTGATATTCTCCTGCGTGCGCACTGCCTTCACGGTTGTAGTAAGATATGGCTCTTCCTTTCTATATTCCAGATGCGTCGGCCGTTTCCATGCATTTGTCACCATAGCAAGTGTGCTCACTCCCTCGCTCACATCTGCCTGTATCTCAGAGAGACTTGCCCCTTCCACATCATCAAATACCATTGGATGACGCCCATCTTCCACTTTATAAGTAAATTTAATATCATGTAATCTCAAATTTTCTACATGACGGGCATACAGTCCATATGCTGGAAGTATCCCCCAGTTGCTGGGCTCTGGATAGACTGCTGGAAGCTCTGGCACATTATAAGGATCGGCAACCCAGCGCTTTTTCTCCTTATCCCAATCCATACGAGGAAGCAATCCCTCCTCCTTTAAAAAGAATGTATTAACAAGCCACGGTAATGTCTGAATGGAACTTTTGGTCTCAAATTGTGTATATTTCCAATTTGTATTTAGCTGTCTTTGTTCCGTGGCATGTTCCATGGTAAGCCCACCGCGATACTCTACTTCAATATGCTCAAGCACAATATTTTTTAATTTACTGTCCATCAGACCCATCAATATAATGGGATAACGTGGATCGACATTGGTGATCTTTATATTGCTGATCTCAATATCAGACACTTCTGCCATATGCTTTGCACCACAGGCATTGGCATATTTTCCAAGCTCCTCTTTTGGAATTTCCTTTGTTTCATCTGGGATATAGCCATTCCCTTCTTTATAGATAAGCTTATAATACCTACCATTTTTCTCTGCATAATTGGCAGGATTTCTCCTGCATGGCTTCTCCTGATTCACTATCTGAAAGTCGGAATGTCCGTCCACTGTCACTGTTTTATCCTTTACATAGGAGGGAATATATCGCTTGGCAGGGTATTTTTGATAACTATCCTTCTCTGGCAAAACCCATCCTGTATTGTCCAGCCGCACATTCCCCTCTTTTGCCATGACAGTCTCCACAGATGAATTTCCAGTTACCGGAAAACGGCCTCTATCTCCAGCGCGAATAAAGATCGGTGAGCTGCTCACCTGATCCATTGTGCAATCGGTAAATACAATATCCTTTAGATCAGAGCCATCCACTGCTTCCAGTGCAAACCCACGGGAGCGATCAAATGCCACCCGCCGCACTGTCACAAGCTCATAGCCACAGGTAGATTCTGTACCCAATTTCACGCGGGCAGTAGGACCGCACCGATCTGTGGCGATCAATTTATCTGTTGTATATTTGCCTGCGTACACAGATCCTGCATCATAACCGCTCACCGTACAATCCTCAACCAATATATTCTTAATCGGCATATACAATCCCGCACCATAGGAGGCTTTCATAACAAGGGCATCGTCCGTCAAAGAATTAAAGGTAGAATTTTTCACCGTCACATCCTGACAGCAGTCAATATCAAGTGCATCCCTTGTCGTGTCAACCAAAAGCCCATCCACCAGCATATTAGTGACGCCCTCCGCAATGATCGCAAAATGTCCCCCTATCAACAGACTAAAATCCTTTAAAACCACATTCTTCATGCGGACCAATGCGATTGCCTTATTTCCAAACCACTCTCCCAAATGTCCTTTTTCTGTTCTTAAAAATGGTTCTTGTGGATCGCCGCCTTGAAGAACATATTTCCGATAGCCATCCTCCATATAGCTGCCATCAATCAAGCCTTCCCCATAAATCATAACATTCTCAATATCTGCGCCATAAATAAGGCTATTTGCAAAATAGGTATGTCCATGATCTTGAAGTCCCGCATAGAGATTGATCTCTGGCTCATCATAATTGCCGCCCTCACCAACCTGTTTTTCATAAGAATTGCGGATATCTGTCCTCGCTGCATGAAGAACAGCACCCTTCTTTAGATGCAGATTTACGTTACTTTTCAAGCGCAATGTATAGATCAAAAAATCTCCCTCCGGCACCTCCGCAGTTCCTCCGCCTGCCTTAAAAAGCTCATCAATCGCCTGATTGATCGCCTGTGTATTTTCTGCTGGCTTCTTATCCGGCGCTGCACCATATTGTCGAATATCTACGATATGCTCCTTTTTAAGCATCTCCGCTGTAATCCTGCACCCTTCTGCCCTCTTTACCATAATCTTTTCCTCTCCGTCCTCTATCGAATTGTCAGCTCCACCGTCTGATCTATATTTGTCATCTCACCCTTCTGCCCTGTGACACAGACATTAGAAAAACTGATATTCCTTGCATTTCTCAAGAAAAATCCTTCTCCCTGCATTGGCTCTAGCTGCGACATCATAGCTGGCATATCTGGTGCACCATCCTTCGCCATACCGACACTTATATT
>CAMUFS010000176.1 GCA_947088195.1 uncultured Clostridia bacterium | reverse complement strand
GCCGTAAGCTGTTCTGCCTCGGCAAATGTAATAATATCTTTGTGAATTGGCTCAAGTGCTTCTCTTGAATAAGAGATAATACTTGATTTTTTGACAAAATCATCCACACCAAGAGGCGAGAAGAATTTCGCTGTGCCATTGGTCGGCAAAATATGATTCGGCCCTGCAAAATAATCTCCCAAAGGCTCTGAGCTATATTCTCCTATAAAAATAGCACCTGCATGTTTTATTTTTGTCATCACGGTAAAAGCATCCGCTGTCATAATCTCCAAGTGCTCTGAGGCAATCTCATTCGCAATATCAACTGCCTCCTCCATTGTATCCGCAAGCAGGATATATCCATATTGATCCAATGATTTCTCAATAATATCCTTTCTGGAAAGCTCCTGTACAAAAGCATCTACTTCCTTGGAAACCTGTGCGGCAAGTGTTTCGCTTGTGGTGACTAATATAGCAGAAGCCAATTCATCATGCTCTGCCTGTGACAACAGATCCGCAGCGACATAGCGAGGATTCGCCGTATCATCGGCAAGCACCAATATTTCACTTGGCCCAGCGATAGAATCAATGCTCACATGCCCATAGACTGCCTTTTTAGCCAGCGCTACATAGATATTTCCGGGACCTACAATCTTGTCCACCTTTGGGATGCTCTCCGTGCCGTAAGCAAGCGCTGCGATCGCCTGTGCACCACCTACCTTATAGATCTTGTCCACCCCTGCCTCCTTCGCGGCAACTAAGGTGGCAGGCACCACTCTGCCATCCTTGCTACACGGCGTGGTCATAATAATCTCCTCCACACCGGCAACCTTTGCTGGAATTACATTCATCAGTACACTGGAAGGATACGATGCTTTTCCTCCCGGCACATAAACGCCCACGCGAGAGAGCGGCGTAAGCTTCTGTCCAAGGATGGTACCCTGTGTTGTACTGTCAAACCAACTATACTTCTTCTGCTTCTCATGATATGCCCGAATATTCACTAACGCCTTTTGAATCACTTCCACAAGAGAAGGTTCAACAAGTGCATATGCCTCCTCTATCTCCTTCTCTGTCACCAAAACATTAAAAGCGTCAATATCTGCCTTATCAAACCTTTTTGTATAATCAAATACCGCTACATCCTTCCTTTCCCTCACATCTCTAAGAATATCTGCAACCGCACTTTCATACTCACTATACTGATTTGGGCTTCGCTTTAATAAATCCTCTAGCAGGTTCTTCCTTCCTGCCTTATCCAAATGAATCGTTCTCATACTCCTCCTTATTGCTCTGTAACCTGTTTTAGATTTGTGATAATGTCCCTGATTCTATCCTGTTCTAATTTCATACTAACCTGATTCACCACCATGCGCGCCGACAAAGGACAGATCTCCTCCAACACCTTAAGACCATTTTCCTTCAATGTAGAGCCTGTCTCCACAATATCAACGATCACCTCAGCAAGCCCTACAATCGGAGCAAGCTCTATTGATCCATTCAGCTTAATAATCTCCACTGTCTGATGCTTTCGATTGTAGAAATAGTCCTTGGCAATGTTTGGGTACTTTGTGGCGACGCGAATTAGCTCATGGTGCTGCAAAAGTTCCTTTGCTGATTCTGGACCTGCTACACACATTCGACACGCTCCAAAACCAAGATCAAGCACCTCATAGAGCTGACGTCCTTCCTCTAACACAGTATCTCTCCCCACAATGCCAATATCTGCCGCACCATACTCTACATAAGTGGGAACATCGGGGGCTTTGGCGAGGAAAAAGCGATATTTCAGCTCTTCATTTACAAAGATTAGCTTGCGCGAGCTCTCATCCTTCATCTCCTCACAGGTGACTCCAATCTGCTCGAACAGCTTCATAGACTTTTTGGCAAGACGTCCCTTCGCCAAAGCAAAGGTTAAATATTTCATATCATTCTCCTTTCTACTATATCATATTTTCCGAAAATGTAAACCACAAATACACAATGTAAAACTTTCTCCATCTTTGTCTTTTTTCTCCATTCAGATCAATATAAAACTGCTCTGTCTTTCTCACACACTCCTTTGCAAACACCTCCGCCTCCAAAGGAAGTGCCACTCCTCCATAAAAGCTTTCCATATAAAGCGCAAGAAACTCCAAAACTCCTGCTTCCACAAGTGCCTCATTATAGCTTGCCACTCGCTGTCCATACAAAAGAAGTGTCTCATTCCTCTGCCTGCCTATCCCAGCCGCTCTAAGAAGCGCCATCTCATAACACAAAAGCCATGTTATCCTTCCCTCCACACTGCTTTTCTGATAACGTTCCTTTCTGCGATGTAAACGAATCAGACAAAATACCAACAACGCAAATACTAACAAGAAAAAGCAGAGAACCATCAGCCATTTTACAAAAGAAGCTGCCTCACTAGGCTTTGCCGAAGGCAACAAAATCTCATCCCATTCCTCCTCCATCTCCTCAGGAAAAGCTTCTTTCCTATCCTCCACCTGCGTGGTCTGCATCTCCTGATGCACATTGCTCTCCTGATGCCATGGTGTACTGTGATAATTTCCATACCCTGCGGTAGGTTCAAAGGACAGCCAGCCCACACCCGTAAGATATGCCTCCGGCCACGCATGCGCACAGCTACTCTCCACCAGATATTCTCTCTTTCCCTCTGTATAGACAGGAATACAAAATCCATTTACATAGCGCGCTGGAATCCCCGAAGCCCGACTTAGCAGTACAAATGCAGAAGCAAAATAGGTACAGTACCCTTCCCCTGTGTGAAACAAAAATTCATATACCGCATCTCCCTTCGGTTCTCCCGGTGTTCTGGTATAAGTAAAGCCTTGCAGATACCGCTCGATCGCCTGAAGCTTCTCAAGATCTGTCCCCTTATCCGCCGTCAGCCTGTCGGCAAGCTCCTTCATTTGTGGATATAGAGATTCAGGAATCTGCATATAATCTCGATAGATCTCCTCTCTTCTTTTTAAAAGTGCTGTCTCAAGTCCCTGCTCAGGCACAGCGCGGCGAAGCTGCGGATAATTTTTGTTAAGCCACAGAACAAACTCCATATCGTTTTCTTTTTCCTGATAGAGAATCTCTCTGCGGGATTGTATCAGCTCTCTCAATTCCTCGCTCCCATAATTTACAGTTAAATAGCGAAATCCATAACTGTCTCCCTCCTTCTTTGCATGGGGAGCAACCAGCTTATCCTTGTGACTTTGATACTTCTCAAGCTGACGAAAGCCACAGAATTTAGGCGGAAAAAACAAATCCTTCGTGTACAATCCTTGATAAGTGACAGACGCCGAGGAATTAACAAAATATGTTGCTATATCCTTTTCTGACTCCAAGGAGAACTGCCAGACAGCATAAAGAAATTCTAAGGTATCCATGGTAAGCTCCTCCTCAAGAAACGTATCTGACACAAATGTCCATCTATTATTTTCATAATGATTCTGTATATTTCCTGCAAGATATAGATTTCCTTTTAAGCTTCCAGATACCGTGAGAAGCATCGCAGGCTTATTCGAGCGAAGTAAACTCCCTCCAACTGCTCCTTCCTCACTATAGCCAGTAAATTGAACATAAAAATCACTATTTCTGCGACTTGCCAATAACGACAGCTCCGTGTAAATCACCAAAGCGCCCTCCCTTACCTGCGCCCACAGTTGCCTAAGCGCCGCATATGGATAAGGCTTTTCGCTCACTGGCAGCACAGCCAGACAAATACAAAGACACAGTGGAATCCAAAAAAATCCTGACATCTTCTTTCCAATCCCTTTTCCATAAAAAGAGAGACCTGCATATTCCATTATGGAAAAAAAACTAAAATACAGCGCCCCTATAATCCCCAACCTATGCACAGGCAACTCCCAGATGGCAATAATAAGTACGCCCAAAAAACAGAACGGAGCCAAAATAAGAAGTTTGTTTTCCAGCAAAGAAAGCACAAGCGTAAACACCCCAACAAAAAGTATAACCATACCTTCCCGCCAATGCTCCTGCAAGACTGCCGCCATCCACTCTCTATATCGTGCCCCTGCCAACAGCACAAACACAATAAAAACCAACACAAATATAAAAATTGAAAAATAAGCAGAAATTCGCCACTCCTTATGGCTCCAAATCCTTCCCATTATCTCCCAGAATAAAAGCCACAGGGCACCGCAAAAACAGAAAATTATCCATCTCTCACCGCCAAAAAGAAACCAGTCAAGCAGTGATAACAAAAAAACGGTTACAGCCATCCTTTTTATTATCTTCACGTATCTCTTCCTTCCAAAATAGGGACAGGCTCCTTTTCATAAGGGATAACCACAAGAGATAATTCACTAGAAAACAGCTCCTCAAATCCATCCTCCACCCACTGTTCCCTGCGGAAATAAAAAAGTGTAGAGCGAATCCCAGATCCATTTAACAGTCTAAGCTGTTCATAAAGCTCCATGGTAAGCACCATAGTAAACAGAATTAGATTAGAAGAGGTTGGTATTCTTGAAGCTGCCATACGCAATACCTCCGCTAAAGGCAACGCTGCATCAAATCGTATCTCACAACAAAACTGATGTAACCTCTCTATATCCTCACGGCTGCAAAGCTCCATTTCCCCTCTCTGTCCCTCACACAACGATGCACAAAAAAACTGGATTCTTGTTTTCTTCCTCCAAAAATAATCCGCAACCGCAAGCAAAGCCTCCAAAAGCTTATCCTCCAAAACAAGCCTTTCCATTCCATTCACCTCTGGCAATGCAGGAAAAAAATCCACAGCAAAGCAAATGCCATCCCTTTCCTCCTCCTGATATTTTCTGGACAAAAGTTTTCCGCTTGCCGCCAGCGCTTTCCAATGAATCAGCCGCATGGAATCTCCATCCTCATAATCACGAAGCTCTGTACCCAGATCCTGCTTACTTTCCTTATACTGAGATCGGCTGCTCTTTTCCTCCCTATGCTCTGGATCAAACACAAAATCAGCAAGCACCACAATCCGCGGATTCACCTTCACCTCTATCCTTGTCTGCACCGAGTAAGCAATCGAAAATAGAGAAAAATAATCCAGCACCTTAGCACGGCAAATTCCAACCTGATATTCTCCTCTTCGGTGACATAGCAAGGTGGTAGAACAGCTTACCTCCTCTCCCGGTAAAAGAAAATATTCCTTTTCCATATCCATCTGAGCCACTGTGGAAGAATCCTTTAAAAATTCCACGCTCACACGAAAATATGGAATCTTGTCCTCATTTGCCAACCGAAATGTATAAGGAATCTGTTCCTCCTTCCCAACCGTCCTGTGCTCCAATTTCTGATAAATACAAAATCGGCTGTAAACATACAACACATAGAATAAGGAAAAACAAGGCACAAGCAAGGAAGTATAAAACAAAAGATACGCTGCCGCTCCACCACGAACCCCTATCAAAACACCAGAGCCTATCATAAACAATATAACTATCAGACGGTTTTTCCACATAACGCCTCCTTATTCAAGACAGGAACCGAAATATGGAAAAGAATCTCCTTAAGAACCCGCTCACAAGTTAGCTTCTTCATCCTCGCCTCCATAGAAACGATCATGCGGTGACAAAGAACCGGATACAACACAGCCTGCACATCATCGGGAAGCACATAATTTCTCCCTGCAACATACGCCCCTGCCTGAGACGCCCGCACAAGAGCAAGCGTAGCGCGCGGGCTGGCTCCCAGAGAAAGCTGCGGATCTGTGCGGGTCGCCTCCACAATAGAGACAATATAGGCAATCAGCTCTGGATGCAAAAACACCGATGCACACTCCTCCTGCATTTTTAAAATCAACTCTGCATCCGCCAGAGAGGGCAAAGCCTCCAACGCAACATTCTTTTTCAGATACTGCTCTGCCATCAAAAGCTCATACTCTCTATCAGGATACCCTAATGACAGCCGCATCAAAAATCGGTCAAGCTGCGCCTCAGGAAGCTGACAGGTTCCCAAAAACTCAATAGGGTTTTGCGTAGCAATCACCATAAATGGCTTTGGCAGCGGGTAAATGGAGCCATCCACACTGACCTGCGTCTCCGCCATCGCCTCCAAAAGACTTGCCTGCGTCTTAGGAGAGGTACGGTTGATCTCGTCTGCCAGAACCAACTGGTTCATAACCGGACCCGGACGGTAGGAAAACTCGCCTGTATTTTTTCGATAAACCGCAATTCCTGTGACATCTGAAGGCAGCGTGTCCGGCGTAAACTGAATCCTTCCAAAGCTTAGACTCAGCGTTCGCGCTAAAGCATTGGCAAGTGTCGTCTTCCCCACACCCGGCACATCCTCCAAAAGCACATGTCCCCCTGCCAGCAAAGCCGTCAAAAGCAGGCGGATCTGACGATCCTTTCCGAGAATAACCCGATTCAACTGTTCTAAGATCTCCTGTGTATGCTTTTGAAATTGCATGGTAATCCTCTCTTTTACTTATATTGTGTTATTGTGTTTTTTAGTTTTACTTGAAATATTTCCGCTCCGAGAGCAGACTATTTTCTCCGTCACCGCGCTCCCGCTTAGTGAAAAACGTAACA
>CAMUFS010000175.1 GCA_947088195.1 uncultured Clostridia bacterium | reverse complement strand
TTCACGTATCCAATTATCAGAGGATAAGATATAGGTATTTTTTAATAGATGTCTTGCGTGCCAGAGCGTGGCAATGGTATTTTTTCGTGCATATTCTGGATTGTAGAGCAGCTTTACATTATATTTGTCGATAAGGTAGTCAAATTTTTCTTTCAGATACCCCACCACAATGGTGATGTCCTGAATACCAACTTCATGGAGCTGTTTGATCTGCCGTTCAATCATTCTCTCACCAAATACTTCCAAGAGTCCTTTGGGTGTCTCATAGGTCAGCGGCACAAAACGAGAGCCAAAGCCCGCGGCGATAATAACTGCATTGTCCACCCGATAGTCAGAAAGATAGGACTGTCCTTCTTCGGTGAGCTGGTATCCATTTTCTTGTACGGTGAGGTAATGTTTTTCTTCTAGCTCGTGAATATATTTATTTGTGCTTCCAAGGGAAATATTCAGCTTAATGGCAAGCTCGCGCTGTGTCAGTTCAGGTTTTTTAAGAATTTCCCGAAGAAGCTGTGGAATAATATTCATAGTTTGCCTCCTACATTTTATTGTTTGTTATGTTCAAATTATTTTATAAAAATGATATATTGAACATTATAGCGATGATTTTGCAGAAAGTCAATAAATTTAAGGAAAAAGAAAGAGGAAAGCTATTGAAGTTTTGATACAATCTGTGATACACTGAAAGACAAGAAATAGATCTATTGTTTTAAATTAAGTAAGGTAAGAAGTAGGAGGAGAATGATATGGAGAAGTACCTGAAAAAAGGATTGTTGACATGTCTGCTGGTTTTTGGGATGTTGATTACAACATGTTTTCATGACACTTTGTACGCAGCGTCGAAGAGAGCCGTAGAACTGTATGCAACATATGAGGGAGATGGGGTGTATGCTCCTGACGATGTAAAGCCGGAGGATTTTCGTGTTAGAGTTACATATGATGATGGCGATTATGATTATCTGGGAACCAGAGAGTTTGATATGGAAGTGAGAAGTGTTGGAGGACATTATGTAGCTAGAATTACCTATGGAAATCTCTGGTATAATGTAGAACTAGAGGCAGGGGATGATTTTGTTGATGATGATACCCCCAGAACACTGCTTTCTATCAGCGCAACGTATGACGGTGAGCCAATAGCCGTTGGTGGTATGGCGATCCGCAGGGATTTTACCGTAAAGGCAACTTACCGCGTATATTATGGTGGCGATCAGAGCGGCTCGGTAGGTCGTGTCACAAAGGTGATTGAGGATGGCTGGATTCTGGAGCCTCATACAATAACCTCAGGGGATAATGATCTGACAATTACATATTCAGAGGATGGAATTAGAAGAAGCTGTACAGTAATTGTCCCAAGCACTGGAACAAAAGGAAATTGGATAAAAGATGGAGATACATGGCGTTTTCGTTATGATGATTCCACTTATTTAATAGGAGATTGGCTAAAGAGCGGCGGCAAGTGGTATTATTTTGATGAGTATGGTTATATGTTAAACCGTGTGAAGACAAATCTTGACGGAGATACCTATTATTTTGATGATGCCGGCGTAATGCAGACTGGCTGGGTATATCTGGGCAGAAATTGGTATTTCTTTGGGAATGATGGCAAGATGCAGAAGGGCTGGATTCGCACTGGTGGCAACTGGTATTATGCTGACAATGAAGGAATTATGCTGACGGATTGGGTGTTTGTAGACAACAACTGGTATTTTATGAATCCTGATGGTGTGATGCAGACTGGCTGGATAAATCGAAATTACACATGGTTTTTCTTAAATGATTCTGGCGCGATGCAGACTGGTTGGGTATATACCGGTGGTAAATGGTATTTTATGGACCATGGCGGAGCAATGCTCACCAATACATGGGTTGGAAATAACTATGTAGATGGCTCAGGTGTCTGGGTGAGCTCAAGATAAGTGCAAGTGGTTGATATAAAAGAAAGTAGTGTTTATTGGAGGATAGGTAACAGGAGATTGCTTTGGCAGTCTTCTGTTTTTTTGTGCGCAGACCCATGCAGAGGAAATATGCCACTAACGTGGCGCATGGGTCGCGTAGCGAGTAGGGGAAGATAAGACTTCCCTACTCGATTGTAGAGGCACGCGAGGAATGTAGTTGTTATCACTGTATATATTTCGACGGCGAGCGGGGAGAAAAGTTACCTCTGCTTGATAAAATTTGATTTTTCTTTCCTTCATTCTGCTTTAAAATAGATATAATCCCGCAATGGAAGGCTAGATCATGGGATACAAAGGAAATGGAGGGTGAAAATATGGAGAATATGGAGGAAATCCGTCAGAGAATTAGAAAAGAAGGAGAAGGGTCCCTCACCATGGATGAATGGTTTGAGAGCTGGCTGACAGAGTATAAGCAGCTTACCATCAAAAAGGGAACGGTGGAAAATTACAGGCGCAATTACAGAAATTATATTAAGCCTTATCTGGGTGATATGAAGGTGTGTGAAGTAAAGGGAGAGCATATTCAGAAATTATTTAATTATTTGATCGCAAAGGGTTATTCCGTCAATACCTTGTATGTATCTAAAGGCGTGCTTTCTGGCATGTTCCGCCAGCTGATAAAGAATGATGTTATGCAGAAGAATCCCGTGCAGTATGTAGAGTTTCCGCGTCAGCCAAGAAAGAGGGAGAGAAGGGTGCTGACAGAGGAGGAGCAGATGGTATTTTTGGAGTATGCAAAGGGAAGTCCATATGAGGATGTCTATCTGATTGCACTGGCAACAGGAATGAGAATCGGGGAAATTTGTGCACTGCGTTGGCCGGACGTGGATTTTAGCAATCAGCTTTTGACCGTGAATGGGACATTAAAGCAGTTTAAGGATACAGGATTTTTTATCGACACGCCAAAGTCTTTGACAAGTCGGCGTGTTGTGCCTCTTTTGCCTACCATTTGTAAAATGCTGAAGAGAAGAAAGCGCTCGCAGGTTGGCACAGTAATGGGAAAGTATACGGTTGACAGTATGTGGGAGGATTTGGTGTTTCTTCATCCATATGGAGCAAGTGAGCCTATGCGAAAGCGAACCATTGCGTATGATATGGATTCGATTGTAGAGCATATTAATCGGGATCGGAAGGAGAAGGCAAGAAAAAGACATCGCCGCGCAGAACTGTTTGAGCATGTGTCTCCTCATGCACTTCGTCATACATTTGCGACAAGAGCACTGGAGAATGGTATTCCTCCAAAGGTGGTTCAGGAGATATTAGGGCATAGCAGCATTACAATTACATTGGATTTGTATACACATGTTTTGGACAGGACAAAAAGTGAGGAAATTATGAAACTGCAAAGAATGTTTTGAGTGAAAATAGATATATATGAAAATTTAATAAATGTGTAAGGGTTTTTTTCTTTGCTGTTGCGTATAATCATGTTATACTAAGAGAAAGAATGTAAAAATTCTTTGAAATTTTAGTAAAATATATGGATAGGAGGGCTTTATATGAAGAAATGGATAAAAGCCATGTCAGTGATATTTACACTGGTTATGGTGTTCTGTCTGGTGGGAGGTGTTGATGCAAGGGCAGTGACCGACTATGGGGTTAAGGAAATTATCAGAGTTACATATGAAGGTGATGATGTACCTTATGGAGAGGCCATTAATCCGGCGGATTTTGAAGTAAGAGTGAGATATACAGATGGTTCAACTGGCTATCTAAGTCCAAGTGAATTTACCATATCACCAGATAAAATGGATTCAGAGAGAAATGAGAGAGTAACAGTTTATGTTGAAGATTATAATGGTAGAAAACTGAGATCTTCATCCATATCAGTACCATGTGCGGAACCCAGATTGGTTTCTATTGATGCCAGATACATAGGAGATGATTTGATCGTAGGTGGTGAGATTAGTAAGTCTGATGTCAAAGTAGAAGCTACTTATGATAATGGGAAATACAAAGAAGTTGATGACTGGACTTTTGGCAGTTACAGATTAAGAGAGGGCAGCAATACAGTAACAATCTATTATCGTGAAGATGATGAGAGAGTATCAGATTCCATTACTGTATATGCATACGAGGGAGAGCTTTCCTATATCAGCGCTTATTATAGCGGTGGAACTGTTGCAGTTGGCGGCAAAGTAGATACTTCTAAGATTAAGGTGACAGGTGTTTACAGTGAGAGAGGCTATAGCAATGTTACACAGACATTGACAGGATGGTCTTTGGCTGATTATACTATTCAGGAAGGAAACAATACCCTGACGGTTGTTTACAGAGAGGATGGAAAGGAGTTTACTGATACAATTACAGTAAAAGGCGGCAATACCACATCTAGTTCAAACAACACAAATACAAACACAAACACGATTGCATCTACTTCTACAGTAAGTGGTAAGTGGGTTCAGTCTGGTGCTGCATGGAAATTCCAGATGAATGATAAGACTTATCTTAAGAATAGCTGGATTCAGGATGCTATGACTGCAAAGTGGTATTTTGTAGATGCAGATGGCACGATGGTTGCTAATAGATGGCTTATGGTAAATGGCAAGTGGTATTTCCCAGGTGCAGATGGTACCATCTCAACTGGCTGGAAGCAGGTTGATGGTAAGTGGTATTATCTCAACGCGCCGGATGGGGATATGTTTACTGGCTGGAAGTATCATAATGATAAATGGTATTATCTGACACCCGGTTCTGGAGAGATGGCAACATCACGTTGGATTGATAACTGGTATGTGGATGCCGATGGAGTGTGGACACAGACTAGATAAGGTACTGGGAAGATATAAGGAATAAGTTGTTGTGAAAAATAAATAATTATAGAGGACTACTGCCTAAAAAGGGCAGTAGTTTTTTACTTTATAGGAAATTCCGATTTTAAAGAACAGAAAAAGAACAAGAATTCACCGAACATATGTTGATGAACTTTTGCCTAGGGTATGACGACGAGACGACACGGCTTAGAAAATATAAAAACCTTCTACACCCGCCTCGTCACCAAATAAATCATCTTCATTTAGAAAATAATCCATATCAAGAAGGTCATCCCCGCTCATGTGGCGGATGTCCTCGGATGTCATGCGTTCTGGTGGATTATCCATATATTTTTTGCGTAGTTTCTCTGTATCTGGGTTCATGTGTGTTTCCTCCTTTGAAAGGAGTATATCATAGAAATGAAATTTGGGAAAGTCATGCAGATGACCTTTTTCCACGGGAACGGGACATTGCTTTCCTGTACAGTTCTTCCAGAGAAACACGCTTATGGTTGTAGTAAAGCTCTAAAAAGAGCATGGTTGTTCCGCATTCAGAGCATTTGAGCGGGTCATAACCGAAAGCGGAAAGGATGGCAGTGCGCCACTGGTTAAAACTTCTGAAAATGTGATGTTTTTCGTGCGGGATGGTGCGGTGGAGCTTTTTGTCAATTTCCCGGTGGCGTGCATAAATGCCACCATAACGGATCATTTTGTAGTGCTTTTCTGGGATGTGTTGGACAAGGCGTCCTATGAATTCCATAACCGGAATAGTTTCTTCCACATAGGCATCATCTTCATGCTGGTTGTAATGGAAAGTGACAGATTCACCATCATACCTGTCAATCCGGAAAGTGGCAATTACAGGACGGCCCAGATAACGTCCAATGTATTTTACAACGGTTTTGGGATCACATTTATTAGGTTTGGCATAGACATAGAAACCGTCCTTATGCTCATGGTAGCATTGTGATTTTACCTTTTTAAAGGCAGTATCAAGATTTGCCTCCATTTCATTGAGGAGTGCGGTACGGAGTGCATTGCGGAGGTATGTATAGTTAAAATGTTGTACATTACGCCAAAAACCATTATCACTGTAGCCGCCTTCTGAAATAAGGCAGTGGATATGTGGGTTCCATTTTAAATCCCTGCCGAAGGTATGGAGAACCATGATAAAACCGGGAGTGAAATTCATTGAATGGTTTTGTTTAAAAAACATGCGTGAAATAACACTGTTTACCGCATGGAAGAGACAGTCAAGCAGAGTTCTGTCTTGTAAAAAGAAGTGCCGGAGGTTTTTGCCAATAGTAAAGATACAATACCGGTGTGTAACATTAACCAGTTTAAAAGACATGGAGGTAGTGCGCTGCATGGCATATTTATTACCACAAGAAGGGCAGAAACGGCTGTGGCAGCGGAAAGGAACAAATTTCAATTTTCCGCAGTGTGGGCAGCCGTACATTGCCCCGCTAAAGGAAGGATCACCACAGTTTATCATTTTATCAATATTTTCCATCTCAGTTTTTCTGGGATGCAGGGTATATTTAATTTCTTCATAATGGTCATTAAAAATTTCTTGTAAGATATTCATAAGACTATTATGCACGAAAAAGTAACAAAAAGAAACCCCTAATTCCCCCATGAATGGGGGCTAGGGGGGGGGTTGAAGTGTCGAAGACACTTTTTTATTATTATTTTTGCTATTGTAATTCTTTTGGAAGAAGTTCTTTTATAAGCTGTGATTGATAATTTATATCTGTTACTGCACGCTTCAAATCTTCGAATCTACCTGCATTTATTAAAATCATATTCAGTGCGTTAATACGAGCTTCTCCTTGTTGCATCCCTTGCTGTATTCCTTGTTGTATTCCTTTTTCCTCTATTCCT
>CAMUFS010000174.1 GCA_947088195.1 uncultured Clostridia bacterium | reverse complement strand
GTCCCTCACGAGCTTAGCGTCCGCTACGTTTTGAACTAAGCGGGAGCGGGGTGACAGAGGACTATAGGCAATTCTCTGGGTGGACCTGTCTCGAACATGATTCTCCTATATACAAATATGCGATAACTATATTTTGTATAAAGTATACGATCTCCTCCTATAACAATGACAAATTAGAGTTATGATATGCTGGATCGTATGTCACTTCTTTTCCAAACCATTCTGGTGCATGATATGCCTCTGCCGCTTCTTTATCGGGAAATTCTACCTCCGCCATCACAAGCCCTGCAAGCTCCCCCTCAAAAACATCCAGCTCTATACACAATCCATCTTTTTCTGGTATTTGGTATCGTTTTTTTGTAATCCATCTGCCGTCTGCCTTTGCTCTTAGATGTTGGTAAGAGTTTTCATCAAGTGGCAGGTTATACTCCTCTCTCTCAAGAAGTCCTTTTGATTTATAGGTTAATATAAATTTCTTTTCCTCTTTGCACTCCTCTCGCCTGACACGCAGCACTGGTTCCCTGCATAGATATGCTTGCTCCATCAAACACATCGGATATTTCTCTAGCTGCTCTGGTAGACTAGAAATCAAAAATTTGCGCTCTATCTCCATACGATTCCTCTCTTTCGATCACTCAACTGTTTTCAATGATTCTGCCATTGGAATTTTTTCAATCTGTCTGTGCATATACAGATTGATAAGCAGAGCAAATACTATTGTCATTAAAAAGGCTATAATATAATGCCATTTTTCAATATATATTAAAAAACTCAGCCCATCTACTGCAACCTGATTCATCACAAACCGATGTAATGCGATGCCAACTGGAATCCCCACCAGACCTGCAAGAGCGGACATAATCAAATTTTCCCTCAGAATATAGCTGTCTGTCTCCTTGGGATAGAAGCCCAGAACCTTGACTGTGGCGATCTCTCTTGTTCTTTCAGATAAATTGATATTGGTCAGGTTATAGATTACAATAAAAGCCAATATTCCGGCAAATACGATAAGAAGAGCTACCACATAGTTTAGACATGCCAAGGACTCCTCAATGGTCTGGAGCGAGTCTGATAGAAGACTGACTCTGCTTATAGAGGAAATGTCCCTAAGCTGGGATGCTGCCTCTGCTTCGTCTTTCTTGCTGTAGACACATGCTGCCGTCGCCTCCCACTCTCCAAATAATTTTTCATAGGTTTGTTTGGAGAGAAATACATAATTATCTATAAAATTTTCAAAGATGCCTGATACTACAACCTGTCCGGTTTCTTTCTCAGAAAGCCGCAGCTCAATCGTGCTTCCCTCCACTGCGCCAAGCATCTCTGCTGCTTGGCTGCTGATAAAAATATTCCCCTCTTCTAGATAGGATGCTGTATCATCAATTCCTCTTAAATCCCAATAGTCTGACAGATTGTCCTGCGAAAAAGCAAGAAGCTTTACAGAGCGAGTGGTTCCCTGTAAGGACACATCAGCACTTTCTGCAGAATAGACAAGATAGCGCTCCACATAATCACTCTCAGCTAGCTCATCCTGCGCTGCTTCTGCTTCTCCTGTTGAAAAGGCGACTTCCATATTATATTTCTGTGTCCGCACATATTGTTCCTTGCCCACAGAAATAATAGAATCCTTCGCTCCGAAGCCTGTCACAAGCAGTGCGGTACAGCCGCTGATTCCCACAATCATCATAACGAATCTCTTTTTATATAAAAACATATTTCGAAGAGATACCTTCTGCAAAAAAGGAAGCCTGCGCCACAAGCCAGTGATGCGCTCCAACAAAATTCTTTTCCCTGCCTTTGGTGTCCGAGGGCGCAGCAGCGCTGCTGGAACTTCATAAAGCTCTTTGTGGCAGGAATACCATGTGCTTCCCATCGTTCCAGCTAAGGCTACCAACAGCGTCATCGTCGCCAAAATGGGATCAAAGAGATAGGGAAGTGTGGTAAAATCATAGATAGTGCGGTACGCGACCCACAAGATCTGCGGGATTCCCCATGTACCTAAAAAAAAGCCTACACCCCAGCCAAATACTGTAGCACTGACAGCATATAACATATATTTTGCCGTGATGGCTCTGCCGGAAAAGCCCAAAGCCTTCAAAACCCCAATCTGCGTTCTCTCCTCCTCAATCATGCGTGTCATGGTAGTGATGCACACCAACATTGCAACCAATATAAAAAAAACAGGAAATACATTAGCGATCCCGCTCACAATCGAAGTATCATTTTCAAAGCTGACATATCCTGCATTTTCTGTCCGCCCAAGCAAGTACGTTTCTGGCTCTTCAAGCTCTATGCCAAATTGTTCAGCAAGCTCTCTTGTAAGTCCTTCCTCCTCCAAAAGTTCCTCAAAGCGCTTCTCTGCCGCCTCCTCCAACGCTTCCTCAAGCACAGGCTCTGTCTTATCAATCAGCTCTTGATAGGCATCACTGTAGAGGTACGCGGTTTCTTTTAACGTCACATAAATCTCTGTATAAGCCTCAGAGGCAAAGCCTTCTTCAGACAAATATACAAAGCCCCGCAGGGAACCTCCTCCGGTACTTCCAGAGCTTAAATTTGAACTAATATAAAGCGGAGATTTGGCAAGGCCGACAATAGTGTACTCCTCCGCCTCAAATAGATCCTTCACTTCTGCTGTATTGCCGTCCGCCAATAGAAGTTTTTTCCCAATATCACTCTCTGTAAAAGAGCTATCATCTGCCAGACATTCCTTTTCCTTTGGCATACGTCCCGCCGTCAGCACAGGGCGATTGATAAGCTCAGAAATGGAAAGGAACTGATACGTATTCTCCTCCCCCTCATACTCTGCCTCCGCCTCCAGCGCCATCACGCCCTCCGCACCTAAGATCTCTGGCATAGCGGCAAATTCATCCACATCCTCATCTGAAAAACCGATTGTCGATAATAGTCTAAAATCAAAAAAATTCTGATTCTTAAAATAGCGATCTCCTGCATGAACCATCGCATCCTTTGTCACCTTAAGCCCAGAAAAAAAAGCAACACTTATTAATATAATAGAAAACAATGCCATATATCGCCCAAAAAAAGAGCGAATGCTGCGCAATGTCATTTTGATAACCGATCGTCCCATACTGCCCTCACCACTCAATCTCATCAATAGGAATTACACATGGATTTTCTTCGTTTGATATAATGCGTCCGCTTTTCATCTTAAGAATCCTATCTGCCATCGGTGCAATCGCCTGGTTATGCGTAATGATAATTACCGTTGTGTGCCTCTTGCGGCTCAGCTCATAAAGAAGCTTAAGCACTGCCTTGCCCGTTACATAATCAAGCGCTCCCGTCGGCTCATCACATAACAAAAGCTGAGGATTCTTGGCAAGAGCCCTCGCTATTGACACTCTTTGCTGCTCTCCACCGGAAAGCTGTGCTGGAAAATTGCCAGCGCGCTCCTTAAGTCCCACCATAGCAAGTGCCTCTGCCGCTGGCATTGGGTCCTTACAAAGCTGCGCCGCTATCTCCACATTCTCCTGTGCTGTTAAGTTTGGAATCAGGTTATAAAACTGAAATACAAATCCTACATCATGCCGCCGATACTCAATTAATTGCCTATTTTTCAAGCTTGAAATGTCTCTGCCATGAAAATAAATGCTTCCCTCCGTAACGGTATCCATGCCTCCCAGCAAATTTAAAAGTGTGGTCTTCCCCGCCCCGGAAGAACCCAAAAGCACACAAAATTCTCCCTCCTGAACCTCAAAGGAGACATGTGACACAGCAAATATCTTTGTATTTCCACTGCCATACGATTTTGTCACATCTTTAAATTTAATAAATGCATCCATTGTTATCACTCCTATTTTTGATTCCAGTATCTTCTTCTCTGTTCATCACTCAGCCCCTCAACAAATCTCTTTTTAAAGATCAAAAATTCTTCCAGATCCATCAAAATATGATATAACATCGCCCTGCTCTCAAACTCTTCTCTGCTCACAGGCATAGGCTCCTTCTTCATCACCTCAAAGATACCTTCCAGCTTCTCAATCTGTGCCTGGGGAACATTCCTCTCCACCACATATTCCACCAGATATAAAATATAATCAGCAATAACAGCCGCCTGTCTAGGCATACTGCGGATTCTTCTCATCTCATTGTGCAGATTATGAAGAATATGGCACTGGTTCAGCCGCATTTCAAAATAATCAATATAATACCCCGGATGAGACTGAAAGGTATTGTTCTGATAATCATAAGCATCACTAATATATTTTTGCAAATCTGTCTCCAGCGCTTTCAGATCACTCCACACATTAATCTCTGGTCTTTTATCAGAAAGATATTCTGTCACCTCACCCAGAATCTTCTGAAGCTGCTGCTCTGTATGACGCATATGTTTTACGATCTCTTTTCTTCGGCTGCCGTTATCATGAAACATATTGAGCACCAAGGCGATGGAAATGCCTATTAGTACCAAAGCAAGCTCATTGATCACAAATTTTCCGCTAAAATCTCTGGTGGTTAGAAAATGTGTTCCTATCACGGCATTCACCGATATTGCCGCCTTCCAGCCAAATGCCTCACAAAGCATGACAAGCGCAAAAATAAAAGCTCCATATTCTACCCACTCAATGCGGAAAACTGTAAAAGTTATATATGCAAGAACGATAGTAAGAAAAAATGTCACAATACGATACAGGGAAAGACGCATGGTATCCCATTTTGTAGACACCAAAGTCAATAGGGCGATGCTTCCCGCCGATGCCGCAAACTGCAGGTGAAGCATCTCTGCCACATAAATAGCCACACTGCTTCCTACTGCAATTTTCAACGCATGTATTCCCGTGATCTTCCACCGTTTCTGAGTCATTCAAAATCCTCCAATTACCGTAAACATTTTTCAAACATGCCTTGCACATAGCCTCTTTTCTATATATACTTCCTTTTATTATATTTAAGTATACTATCAAACAAACGTTATTGCAAGTTCTTCCGTAATTATAAAATTTAAGGAAAATATCCATAGTATTATTAACCTGTTTGTGGTAAGATTGTGTGTGGCAAAAAAGTGATGTATGGGGAAATAGGTGAAAATCCTATACGAGCCCGTCGCCGTGATACATTGAAGTAATGATTCATTCTTACCTAAAGCCACATTTAGGGACAAGCCATTGGAGTAATCTGAGAAGGTGGATGAATTTATGTAGAGTCGAAATATCCGTGCATCACAGCTCTCTTGTTCAAAACTGCGAGTGCCAGTTAAAGAGAAATAAAAATAAAAGGAGAAAATTAAATGAGAATGAATTTACGAAACAGCAAATTTAGAAATTTATTCCTCACTATGATGCTTATTGTGGCTATAGCATTGACAGTTGCAGGATGTGGAAACAAAGCACCAGTTGCTGATGCCAAACAGCAATCAACAACAGAAGCACAGAGTCAGAATAATGTTCTCGGTGAGGGCAAAACGGTAATTCAGTTTGTCGTGGTTGATAAGGATGGGAATGAAACTACTTTTGAAATTCACACAGACAAAGAAATCGTTGGGGACGCTTTACTTGAACACGAACTGATTTCTGGAGATGAGAGTGAATATGGTCTTTATGTCAAGCAAGTAAATGGAATTACCGCAGATTATAATGTTGATCAGACCTATTGGGCTTTTTATATCAACGGAGAATATGCCTCTACTGGAGTAGATTCAACACCAATTAAAGAGGGAGAAACATACACCTTTAAGCTCGAAAAGTAATGAAGCTACAGACAAGAGAGCTTGTAATTTTGGGTATGTTGGGGGCTATTATGTATGCTTCAAAAGCTCTTATGGAAATAGCTCCCAACGTGCATTTATTAGGTGTATTTACGATCGCATTTACAGTGGTCTATAGAAAAAAGGCCTTATATCCAATTTATACTTATGTTATATTAAATGGCATATTTTCAGGATTTTCTACCTGGTGGATTCCATATTTGTATTTGTGGACAGTATTGTGGGGTGTGACAATGTTATTGCCACAAAAATTGCCTAAAAGGGTAAGGCTTATCGTATATATGATAATAAATGCATGTCATGGTTTTTTATTTGGAACTTTATATGCACCTGCACAGGCATTGTTATTCGGATTGAGCTTTAAGGGAACGATCTCATGGATAATTGCAGGACTTCCATGGGATTTTGTACATGGTGTTAGTAATTTCTTTTGTGGGATATTGATTGTACCGATTATTTCACTATTAAAAAAGCTGGGTAACATCCCAAGAGAATAACAATCACTTATTTGTAAGGGAGCAATATTTTCTATAATTACATATAGAATGAGTAATATTATGTTTAATATATAGTGAAAACTATATTTTATGAAAATATGTTTATATAATCATTTTCGAAAGAGTCCCGCATAGCCAAGACATTCCTATTCTCCGTCACCGCGCTCCCGCTTAGTGAAAAACGTAACGGACACTAAGCTCGTTTAAAACCTCGCTAAGTGCCGACGTTTTTCAATAGGTTCCTTGAGAATAGGAATGACTTGGCTATGCTATTTTTTTCTGTATGCCAGATACGTTGTTATTTGACATAATAACTACTTTTACATTTTGACATGTTTATGTTGTTATATTTTATTGCCTTCCCCTTCCCAAATTTAATAATAAAAGAAAACGCCGAAGAACATGCCAAGTATTA
>CAMUFS010000173.1 GCA_947088195.1 uncultured Clostridia bacterium | reverse complement strand
CAGTTTTATTGTCTATTTTTAATGGTATGTTTCCTATGATCAATCGAATCCGATTTTTTTATGGCATAACAGCGATTATTTTAATTCCAAGAATATTGAAATGTAATAGAAAATATAGATTTAAACGTGTTTTATATACAACAATGATTATGATACTTTTTATGGCATATTCCATCTATATAGAAGGAATTTCGAATCAGAGTGGAGCAGTGCCATATGTCTCTATTTTTATGTAGTAAGGGACATAAATTTATTTTGGAGAAATAAGGTCTATAGTGAGGTTATTTTAATGATATTACATATTTTTCCTGATGAAAAATTTACAGAGGATTATATTGAGCGTGTAAATCGTTTGTTTAATCGGGCGGAACATTATTTCTATATTTATACAAAGGGAGAATTGCGGTTTTGCAGTAGGGATTTTATTGCGTTGAAGGATAATGTAAATTTTGTAAGCGATCTCTTTCAAAGAGATAGTAGATTTGCAGAAATTTACAAAAAGAGTGAAAGAGTTATCTTTCATGGATTATTTCTTCGTTATTTTGATATGTTGTATTTTTATAGACTGAAAAAAAGATATAGCAAGTATTATACATGGGTGATTTGGGGAGGTGATCTATATGATTTTTATAATGCTGTTCATGAAAAGCCCACTATAATATTAATGATGAAGGAGATGCTTAGAAAAAAATTTATTGGACAGTTGGAAGCAGTTGTCACAGATTATGATTTTGAGGAATTGAGAAAGTGTTATAAAACAAATGCTGTGCATCGGATGGCAATTTACTCTTATCAATTATTTCCTGAGGCAGCAAAAAAAGAGCATACAGGAACAAATTTGAGAGTGATGGTTGGGCATTCTGCAACGAAAACATGCAGACATCAGGAGACATTTGAGATGCTGCGACCGTATGCAGGTAAGATTGAGGTATATTGTCCATTATCCTATCCAAATAATAAAACATATATTTCTGCGATAGAAAAAAGAGGAAAAGAAATATTTGGAGATCAATTTTTTCCTTTAAAGGATTATATGCCATACAATAGTTATATTTCGTTTTTGGGTTCTGTTGATATAGGAATTTTTAATAATAATCGCCAGCAGGGAATGGGAAATATAACCAATTTATTGTATCTGGGTAAAAAGGTATATCTGTCAAAGGATAATAATATTAGAAAGGTATATTGCAAGCCTTCTTATATTATATTTGATGCGGAAGAGATAGAGAGAGATGATTTTTTTAGGGCTCTTTCTGAAGAAGAGAAAGAACAAAACAGACGACAGATTGAATTATTTTTATCTGATGAAGAATTTATTAGAAGCTGGAGCACAGTTTTTTATAATAAGGATTAAAAAAGATGATAATAAAAGAAAAGAGTTCTCAGAATTTTATTTTTCATTTTTTAACAATTTCATTTGGAACAGTGATTAATATTGCGTTGGGAATCTTGATCACGCCAATGATTACAAGGTTGGTCAGCACAGATGATTATGGCAGGCTTTCCATTTTTAATATGTATACCAATATTGCGACAATGATACTTTGCATGGGATTGGATCAGGCACTTGTACGTTTTTTTTATGCCCGTGAAGAAAAGAAGTATAAACAAGAGCTGTTTCATTTTTGTCTGACTATTCCAATGGGGATGGCATTGATTGCCTCATTTATTTTTTATGTGGTGGACAGAAGCAGATTTTTTCATACAGAATTTTCTGGAATGATATTATTTATGTTTTGTATTAATATTATGGCAGCTATTTGTGGCCGTATTGCTGCACTGGTTCTTCGTGTTACCTATCAAAGCCGATTATATGTGATATGTCAGATTGCTGGGAAGGTAGCTTATTCAGGAGTGATATTGTTAGTTTTGGGATTATTTCGTTCTCGAAATTTTCAATCACTTGCATTTGCTGTGCTGTGTTCTACAATTATAACAGCAGTTGTAGCGATGATTTTTTCTGTTGAATATTGGACCTTTAAGCCTTTTGGAACATGGATAAAACGCAGAGAAATATTACAATATGGCTTTCCGTTTATTTTGTCTATGGGTGTGACAACAATTTTTGAGGCAGCAGATAAGCTATCGCTCCAATATTTATCGACATATAAGGAACTGGGAATATATTCAAGTGCTATGTCCATTATCAATATTTTTGCTATTATCCAGTCAGCTTTTAATGTTCTTTGGGCTCCCATGCAGACGGAACATTATATAAAAAATCCTAATGACACTTCTTTTATTCAACGAGGAAATAGCTATATTACTATATTAATGTTTTTTGCGGGATTTCATCTTCTTTTATTGAAGGATATTTTTGTGTTGATACTTGGAAAAGAATATCGAGAGGCGGTGTATATCCTTCCATTTTTAATTTTTCATCCCATTATGTATACAATTTCTGAAACTACATGCAGTGGCATTGAAAAATCAAAAAGGAGTTATCTTAATATATTTGTTGCATTGGGGGCATGTATTGTAAATATATTAGGAAATTGTATTTTGGTTCCAATTTATGGAGGGAGAGGTGCCGCGATTTCAACAGGAATTTCTTATATTGTATTTTTTATTATAAGGACTGTGCTGTCAAATAAGTATTATTATATAGATTATCATTTAAAAAAATTATGTCTGCTTTGTATAACAACTATTATTTTTTCTTGGTGTTGTACATTTTATTCTTTTCCTTTTATTACCATTAGCTTTTATATCATTAATATCACGCTTCTTGCAGTATTGTATAGAGTGGAAATAAGAGAATGTGTTTTTATAGGAAGGGAATATATAAAGAAGCTAAGATATAAAAAAGAAGAAAAAGGAAAAAACAATGAGCCAATTAATTAATGAAGATAATAATAAAACAAATAGGGAAAAATATAATCAGGAAATGGCGATCGTAATACCAGCTTGTGATAAATATTTGGATATATTTGCAGAATATATGAGATATTTTAGAATGAACTGGTCGGACTGTCCGTTTGAAATTATTCTTGTCACAGAGACAAAGTGTTATAAGGATAGTAGGGTAACTTCGTATACAACAACAGAAAATACAGCGTGGACTGGACGTGTGCTAGAAGGCTTAAAACATACGGATTGTAGATATATTTTGACAACGATAGAGGATGGATTTATATCAGAAAAAGTAAAGAATAAGGATATTTTTCAAATTTTGGCGTTTATGAGAAAGCATAATATTCAATATTATAGGAATCCAAAATTTGGGCATAAAAGGACAAAGGAAAATTCTTTTCAAGATTTTCGCCATGCTTGTAAAATTAAGAAAAATGAAGTTTATTCACGGTCATTGGGAATTGATATTTGGGATAGACAAGCATTAATTGAGCTTTTTGGAGATGGGAGCAAATCAGCGTGGGATATTGAGGATTATTTTTTACAATATTCCTTAAAGGCAGAAAATGGATATTTTGAAGATTGGGTTTCGGATGATAGAAATTTTCTACATATTATAGAGACAGTCAGTGGCGGCAAGTGGATGCGATCAGAGTTAAAACGGTTCGAGCGCCTTGGAATACCAGTAAATACGAAAGATAGGGCAATTATGCCCATAACAGATTATTATAGAAGGCGTCTGCACGCGATAGCAAACAGAATAGTACCAAAAAAATTTAGAAAGCCGGTAAAAACTTTTTTCTCCAAAATAGGATTTAAATTTGCTTCAAAAAACTGAAAGGATAAAAAAAGATGTCTGATTACAAGGAGTTATTTAATGGAAAAACACTTTTGATTACAGGTGGTACAGGTTCCTTTGGAAATGCGGTTTTGGAGCGTTTCCTAAAGACTGGCATAAAACAGATCCGTATTTTTTCTAGAGATGAACTAAAACAAGATCAAATGAGAAGAAAATATCGAAATGAGAAAATTAAATATTATCTTGGCGATGTCAAGGATATTAATTCAGTTCGAAATTCTATGCGGGGGGGGGTAGACTATGTTTTTCATGCAGCGGCATTAAAGCAGGTTCCTTCCTGTGAATTTTTTCCTATCGAGGCAGTGAAAACAAATGTGTTAGGTACAGAAAATGTATTGACAGCAGCGATTGAAGAAGGGATAAAAGCTGTAATATGTCTAAGTACAGACAAAGCTGCTTATCCAGTGAATGCCATGGGTACATCAAAGGCTATGATGGAAAAGGTTGTCATTGCAAAAAGCAGAACCTCAAAAGATACTAAAATATGTTGTACTAGATACGGAAATGTTATGTACAGCAGAGGAAGTGTACTTCCATTGTGGATAAAGCAAATAAAAGATGGCTCTGCTCTGACATTGACAGATCCAAATATGACAAGATTTCTTATGTCTTTAAATGAGGCAGTGGATTTAGTTATGTTTGCATTTATCAATGGAGAAAATGGAGATATTTTAGTGCAGAAATCATCTGCTACAACCGTGAAGGTCTTAGCAGATGCCGTGAAAGAAATCTTTCACTATACAAAGAGAGATAGAGTGATAGGGCTGAGACATGGAGAAAAAACTTATGAGACGCTTCTTACAGATGAAGAGTGTTATCATGCAATCGATATGGGAAATTTTTATCGAGTTCCCTGTGATAAACGGGATTTAAATTATGAAAAATATATAGATTTAGGAACAGAAAGAAGTGGGATTACTCAATTTAACAGCAATAATACAAGATTACTGACAGTTAGTCAGACAATAGAGCGATTATTAGAATTACGAGAAATACAAGAGGAATTGAGAAATTGGAATCAAATATGAAAATTCTTATTACTGGTTCTAATGGTTTTATTGGAAAAAATCTTGTAGAAGAATTAAAGAAAATAAGAGATGGTGAAAACAAAACAAGACCAGGATTGACAATAGCGGAGATTTTTGAATACAATACAAATTCTGGATTGAAGATGCTTGAGCAATATTGTAGTCAGGCTGATTTTATTTTTCATTTTGCGGCGGTCTGTAGGCCAAAAGAGATAACAGAGTATATGACAAATAATCATGGACTTGTAATGCAATTATTGGATAATCTTTGTAGATATCACAACACATGTCCTATAATGTTCAGCAGTTCGATTCAGGCCTCTCTTATTGGAAGATTTTATAATTCTGAATATGGAAGAAGCAAGCTTGCCAGCGAGGAGCTTTTCTTTGAGTATTCCAAAAAGACAAAAAGCAAAGTGCTTGTATATCGTTTGCCTAATTTATTTGGAAGATGGGGAAGGCCAAATTACAATTCTGTTGTGGCAACATTTTGCAGTGCGATTGCAAATGATCAAAATTATGTAATTAACGGCAGAGATACAGAGCTAGAGTTATTATATATAGATGATTTAATCAACGGGTTGCTGGATGCATTGGAAGGTAGAGAACAACGCTGTGAGTATAATGGGCTTACCTATAAATTATGTTGTTTGGGACGATATTGCTGTGTGCCGAAAACATATAAAGTGACATTGGGGGAGATTGTAGATTGGCTGAATTATTATAAAAAAATGTGGCCGGAAATACCAGATATGGAAGAAGATACTTTTGAGAGAAAATTATTGACTACATATCTTTCTTATGTACCTTAAGAAAAAATATTAATAAACATGTAGGAGAATACAATGATAGATTTTAATATTTCGCCGGTGATGGGGAATGAGATAGAGTTTATTTCTGAGACAATTCTTTCTCACAAGATTTGTGGTGATGGTCCTTTTACAAAAAGGTGTAGTGAATGGTTTGAGAAAAGATTTCATGCCAATAAGGTACTTTTGACTACTAGTGGTTCCACAGCTTTGGATATGGCGCTGTTATTGTGTGATTTAAAGCCGGGAGATGAAGTAATTCTTCCATCCTATACCTTTTCCAGCACAGCAAATTCTGCAGTTTTGTGTGGAGCAAAATTAGTTTTTGTTGACATACGTCCTGATACTATGAATATAGATGAGACAAAAATAGAAGCAGCAATCACAGAAAAAACCCGTGTCATTATAGCGATGCATTATGCTGGTGTTGCTTGTGATATGGATTATATTATGGATATTGCAAAAAAGCATACTCTTATGGTAGTGGAGGATGCAGCGCAGGCTGTTATGAGTGAATATAAAGGGAGGGCACTGGGAACGATAGGGGATTTTGGCTGTTATAGTTTTCATGAAACCAAAAATTATTCTATGGGAGAGGGAGGCGCAATTCTTGTCAATAATGTAGATTATATTGAGAGAGCGGAAATACTTCGGGAAAAAGGGACAAATCGGGCAAAATTTTTCCGAGGGCAGGTAGATAAATACACATGGGTAGATTTTGGGGACAGCTATCTTCCTTCGGAATTAAATGCTGCATATTTGTGGGCGCAGCTACAAAAAGCAGAAGAAATTAATGAAAATAGATTGGCAATTTGGAGAAGATATTATAATGCATTTTCACAAATAATTGATAAGTCAAAGCTGCCGTTTATACCAGATTACGCGAAACATAATGCACATATGTTTTATATAAAAATGAAAGATTTGCAAGAGAGAAGTGAATATATAACATATATGCGAAAAAGAGATATTCACACAGTATTTCATTATATTCCTCTACATTCTGCGCCTGCCGGATTGAAATATGGCAGGTTCTCAGGGGAAGATAATTATACAACGAGAGAGAGTGAGCGCTTGGTTCGTTTGCCGCTTTATTATCACATGGCAGAAGCAGACACAAAAACTGTGATAGAAGAGACAATAAAATTTTATGGAGAATTACAATGAAAAAGATTGCAATATTACAGTCCAATT
>CAMUFS010000172.1 GCA_947088195.1 uncultured Clostridia bacterium | reverse complement strand
TTTTGAACTAAGCGGGAGCGGGGTGACGGAGGACTATAGCCAATTCTCTGGGCGGCCCCTTCTAGAATATGATTCACCACCCCACAATCACAAATAACCTATAAGAATGTTTTGTATAAAGTATATTTTTCACTAAGCGGAGCACGGTGATGGAGGACTATCGCCAATTCTCTGTGCGCCTTTTCTCAAACATGAAGAGATTAGATTTAATTTTTGGTATTAAGAGAATCTTGAATCATAAAAACAGTACTTATAATCATAATAAATAAAGCAGCAAAAAATTGCAAGGTTGGTTTCTCTCTTAATAGTATCATACTAAATGCCACTCCCAAAAATGGTGCAATAGAATAATAGGCACTTGTTTTTGCCGCACCTAAATGCTGCTGTGCCATAATATAAAATTTAATGCTAAGTCCATATGCCACAAAACCCAAAAGAAGAATGGCAAATATCCATGGGAGCGTTGGCAGATTTTCTCTGAGCAGCAAAGCAATTAAAAAACTTCCCATTCCAGAAAAACATCCTTTTATCACAACAATTTCTGTAGAACTCTTATTGCTTATCATTTTAGTACAGTTATTCTCAAAGCCCCAACAGATACATGCGCCCAAAACAAAAAGAGATCCTTCATTAAAGGTAAAGGCACCAACTCCTTCAAAGCTAAGGATGGTACTTGCAAGTGTTACCATGGCAATGGCAAGCCAGAGCTTAGAGGATATGACTTCTTTAAAGATAACGAGAGCAATAAGGGAAGTGGCCACAATTTCAAAATTATTTAACAATGATACATTAGCCGAGTTTGTCCTTGCAATGCCAAGCATAAGTAGAATGGGAGCAATGATATCCAACAATACCATAGCAATAGTATATGGCAGCTCTTTTTTTGTCAAAGGGGCTTGTTTCTGCCCCTTTTTCGTTAATCGTTCGACGGCTCCATAGATGAGAAGTCCAATCCCTGCACCTAGATAGAGAAAAGCTGCCATCATAGTGGCGCCTGCATGAGTTAAAAGTAGCTTGGACACAGGAATATTTATGGCATATAAAGCTGCTGCTAGTATAGCATATACAATGGCATGTTTCATTATTCTATTTTTTTGCTGCGATGCATAGAGAAGCTGTAATCGCTGTATTCGGATACAGTATCTGTCACCAGACGGTCATCTGCCTTTTTCAACTGTTTTTCACGTTCTTTCTTGAAGGCTCTTTCCTCCTGCACACTGCCGGGACCAGCTACACAGCCACCCTCACATGCCATTCCTTCGATAAAGTCCTCAGGAAGCTTACCAGCTTTTAATAACATAAGTGCTTTGCGACATTCTGCTGCGCCATTGCACTGGCGTACATTGACACTTGCGTTTAGGCCTTGTTCCATCAAGGCATGTTTTACTGCTTTGGTCACTCCGCCAGAATTGGAGAAATTCTTTCCATGGATGCTTCCGTGCTGTTCTTCTTCCAATGCACATGGTTCCAGCTTGACACCTTTGGCGCGAAGCATTGCCTGAAATTCTTCAAAAGTGAGAACTAATTCTGCATTTTCGCCCGGATGATCCTGATCTTGCCCAGCTTCACTCTTTTTTGCGATGCATGGCCCAATAAAGACACAGATGGCATCAGGGTTCATTGCCTTTACAAGTCTTGCTGTTGCGGCCATCGGAGAAACAGTGGTAGAAATATGATCCACCAGTTCTGGGAAATGGCGGCGGATCAGGTGAACAAAAGCGGGGCAGCAGGAGGTTGTCATTTTCTTTCCCTCATTGTATGCGTCAGCCCATTCTTTTGCCTCAGAATCAGACACAAAGTCTGCTCCAATGGCAACGTCAACCATATCTTTAAAGCCAAGCTTTTTTGCACCATTTCGGATGGACTCCATTGTGATATCTATGCCAAATTGTCCCTCTGCTGCTGGAGCTACCAATGCATATACTGGTTTGTCGCTTTTTATGTAATCAATTACTTCCAGCATACGGGAACTGTCAGAGATCGCTCCAAATGGGCATTTACTGATACAGGAGCCACAGCGGATGCATTTTTCATCATCAATTCGAACTCTTCCGTCCTCGCCTGCCTGAATGGCATCTACTGGGCAGGCACGGCGACATGGACGCATAATATCAACGATCGCATTATAAGGACAAGCCGTGTAACACTGTCCACATTCTTTGCATTTATCAGGATCAATATATGCTTTTTCGCGCGTCATAGAGATTGCTCCAAAACGACATGCCTGCATACATTTTTTGCTCATACATTTCTGGCAGTTATCGGTTACGGTAAAACGGGTGATTGGGCAGTTCTCACAGGCGGCAGGAATAATCTGCACGGTATTGCGGCAAGGCTCACCATCTGATGGATTGATGTTCTTGGCAAGCATAATTCGCTCGCGCACTACCTCACGCTCTTTATAGACACAGCAGCGGAAGCTAGGCTTGCTTCCCGGCAGAATCTCGTAGGGCAGAGTTGCCTCGATTTTATCAAGATTGCCATCAAAAGCAGCTTTGGCGACGTGGTAGAGAACCTCGTTTTTTATTTCTTCGATAGTATTGTTTTCATGTAGCATAGCAAATCTCCTTTTTTATGTAGTATGAGGTTGGTGGTAACAGTTCTAATTTATATTTTAACATAAGATTGCTGGTTAGACAATCACTGGAAAGAGATTTTATGTCCTTGACAAATGATAAAGGCTGTTTTATGATTAGAAAATGAAAACGGATTTCAATTTTGGTTTGCCAAGAAATTTTTGAAAGATGGAGTTTTTATGAGAAGATGTCGAGTGCTTTGGTTGGTTGGTTTGGCAGTGCTGATTTTGATTTTATCAGCGTGCGGAGGGGCGGAAAAATATAGAAATTTGGATGAAAATAAGATTACTGTTATAGCAACTCTTTTTCCGCAGTACGATTTTGCTAGACAGATAGCGGGAGAGTACGCCAATGTGATTTTGCTGCTGCCGCCGGGGATGGAGAGCCATTCTTACGATCCTTCGCCCGCGGATATGATCGCTATTCAAAACGCAGATATTTTTCTATATACAGGTCAATATATGGAAGGCTGGGCGGCCGATGTGCTGGAGGGAATGGAGAGCGATACTTATGTGGTGGATGTTTCGGCGCATATTTCTCTTGTGAGGGAAGAAGAGATTGAGGAGGAGTATAAAAGCTTGCATATGGAAGAGGGGCATGAGGAGCATATGGAAGAACATATACATGACTCTGGACATACACATATATATGATCCACATATTTGGACCAATCCAGTTTATGCAATGATTATGGTGGAGGATATTGCAGAAGCGTTGATGGCATGTGATCCTTCCCACAAAGAAATTTACCGGGAAAATGCAGACAATTATCTGTATGAGCTTGAGAGCCTGGATGTAGATATTCGCAATATAGTGAATAACGCAAAGAGGAAGGAGCTATTTTTTGGCGGCAGATTTGCCATGTATTATTTTACGCGGGAGTATGGGCTTTTGTATGAGTCCGTGTATGATTCTTGTTCGGCGGAGACAGAGCCCAGTGTGCGCGCAGTGGTGCATATGGTAAAAGAGATGAGAGAGAAAAAGATACCAGTGATCTATTATGAGGAGTTAGTAGATCCGCGGATCGCGCGGACGATTGCGGAGGAGACAGGAAGTGAGATGCTTTTGTGGCATTCTTGTCACAGTGTGTCAAAGAAAGAGTTGGAGGAAGGTGTGACATATCTCTCACTGATGAAGCAGAATCTTTTGAATTTGCAGGTAGGGCTTGGTGGATAAAAGGAATGATAGTAACAGGAAACGAGGTGGAGTATGCTTCAATTATCGGTAGAGCATGTATCAATTTCATATGAGAGAACAATGGTATTAAAGGATATTTCTTTTTCTGTGGAGGAGGGAGATTATATCTGTATTGTGGGGGAAAATGGTTCTGGAAAGAGCAGCTTAATTAAGGGAATATTAGGTTTGACTCCGCTAAAGGAGGGCAAGGTGATTTTTAGTGGAGGAACCTTGCGCGCACATGTTGGTTATCTGCCTCAGCAAACACAGCTTCAAAAAGATTTTCCAGCTTCGGTGATGGAGGTTGTGTTGTCGGGATGCTTGAGTGGCAAGGGATGGCGTCCATTTTATACAAGGGAGGAGAAGGAACTGGCATGTGAAAAATTAAGGCAGCTTGGTATAGAAGATTTAAGACAGCGCTCTTATCGAAGGCTTTCTGGTGGGCAACAGCAGAGGGTGCTGTTAGCAAGAGCATTATGTGCTACAGATAAGATAATTTTTTTAGATGAGCCAATAACCGGGCTTGACCCAATGGCGACAGCAGAGTTTTATCAGCTAATTGGAAAACTTAATAAAGAACATCATATCTCGGTGGTGATGGTATCCCATGATATTGGGACGGCGCTTGGGGAGGCAAATAAAGTGCTTCATATAAAAAAAGAAGGTTATTTTTTTGGAAATAAAGAAGATTACCAAAAAAGCAGTGTAGGAAAAGAGCTTTTAATATAGTGAGGGAGAGAAAATATGACAGTGTTGCAGGAGATGCTTTCTTATCATTTTATGGTGCGAGCTTTTGTGATTGGCGGGTTGGTTGCTCTGTGTGCCTCACTTCTGGGTGTTACATTGGTACTTAAGCATTATTCTATGATTGGGGATGGGCTGTCACATGTGGGATTTGGTGCATTGTCTGTCGCCATGGTGATGAATGTGGCTCCACTTGTGGTGGCAATTCCAGTTGTGATTTTGGCGGCATTTTTGCTTTTGCGCATCAGCGAAGAGGGAAAGCTTAAGGGAGATGCAGCGATTGGGCTAATATCAACCAGCGCCATTGCGGTGGGAGTGACAGTGACAGCGCTGTCTGGTGGAATGAACGCAGATGTATACAGTTATATGTTTGGCAGCATTTTGTCCATGAATAAAAGTGATATGGTACTTTGTATTGTATTGTCAGCGGTGGTATTTTTGGTGTTTCTCTTGTGTTATCATGCCATTTTTGCCGTGACCTTTGATGAGAGCTTTGCGAAAGCAAATGGAGTGAAAACAGGCTTTTACAACATGCTTTTGGCGGTTCTCACGGCGATCACCATTGTGGTGGGCATGAGGATTATGGGGACAATGTTAATTTCAGGACTCATTATCTTTCCAGCGCTAAGTTCTATGCGTCTGTTTCAAAATTTTCGAAGTGTGATGATAAGCTCTGCCATTTTATCTGTGCTGTGTTTTTTTGTAGGAATGATAGCATCTTATCTTTTCTCAATACCAACGGGGGCAAGCATAGTGTTGGTAAATCTCTTTGTTTATCTATTGGCAGCAGTAGTGGGAAGAGGGATGCGCTTATAAAGGGTAACACAACAATACTGATTTTTTGTATAAGAAAACAGTAAAAATAATTGTGGAAAAATGAAGATAGATAGATTAAAATAATAAAATGAGACGAATATAGAAAAAGTTAAGCCGCAAAAGCGGCAGAATCGAGGTTAATATGGAATATAGAAGTATGGATAAGCTTGGAGTGAAGCCATCATTGCTTGGCTTTGGCTGTATGCGTTTTCCTTTGAGAGAAGGAGGCGGCATCGATGAGGCGGAAGCGGAGAAGATGTTAGATAAAGCGATCGCGTCGGGTGTGACCTATATTGATACGGCATATCCCTATCATAATGGTGAGAGTGAGCCATTTGTAGGACGAGTATTAAAAAAATATGAGAGAAGCAGTTTTTACCTTGCCACAAAGCTTCCTGTGTGGAAGGTGGAAACAATCGAAGACGTAAAAGAGACATTTCAGGAACAGCTTGATCGTCTTCAGGTAGATTATGTGGATTTTTATCTTCTTCATGCATTAAATAAGGAAAGATGGGATAAGATTCTTAAGCTTGGGATTCTGGAGTATTGTGAGGAGCTTAGAGAGCAGGGTAAGATTAAGTATCTGGGATTCTCTTTTCATGATTCTTATGAAGTATTTGAGGAGATTCTTACATATCGAAATTGGGATTTTTGCCAGATTCAGTACAATTATATGGATAGAGAACATCAGGCGGGAGAGAAGGGCTATGCATTGGCAGAGCGGCTTGGCGTACCTATGGTGATAATGGAGCCAATTAAAGGTGGTTCTCTTGCTGTGTTGCCGGAGGATATTGCAGCGATGTACAAGAGTGCTAATCCGCAGGCGAGTGTGTCTTCCTGGGCACTTCGCTGGGTGGGAACACATCCAAATGTAAAAGTGATTTTGAGTGGTATGTCCACTTATGATCAGGTATTGGATAATTTAAGTACTTTTGAGAATTTTCAGCCGCTTGACGCAGAGGAGCAGAGGTTGGTGGAACAGGTGGCAGGGACAATCAAAAGCCGTGTAAAAAATGGATGTACAGGCTGTCGTTATTGTATGCCTTGCCCATTTGGAATTGATATACCAAAGAATTTTGCTATCTGGAATCATGAGGCGATGTACGGAAATCCAACTGCCGCAAAGAAGAAATATGAGAGAGAACTGTCTGAGAGTGCGCGCGCAGATCAGTGTAGAAAGTGTGGTGCCTGTGAAAAGGAATGTCCACAGGCTATTGCTATTCGGCAGGATTTGGTAAGGGTGGCAGAGGACTTTAGGAGTATGTAGAGTGTGACTTGTGTTATACAGGATGAATTTGAAGGAGCAATAATTTGAATCATCTTGAAATGGCAAAAAACGTGATCATAAGATTCTAATTACAAATGAATTGGTAGATAAAAATAGTGAGGCAAAAAATTTAAAAGATTTATAAAATGCAGTTAATTATTTTTTAAGAAACAATTACACTGTAGGTATACTTTATACAAAATATAGTTATCGCTTATTTGTAATAGGAGAATCATGTTCG
>CAMUFS010000171.1 GCA_947088195.1 uncultured Clostridia bacterium | reverse complement strand
TAGAGCAGACACCCTTTAACCGCTATCCAAAACAATTAGAGGGAGTATGTTCATTGTAGCATACTTCCCCACCAAAAGAAAGGAAGATTTACAATGAAGAAAATTAAAAACATGAATATTGAAGAAGCAAAGGCAGTATATTTGAAATTTGAAGCAAAGCATCCACGCAATGATGATTTTGACATGAGTGGATTGCAGATAGGGCAGTATGAGGAACTTTTTAATAAAGCGGATAAAGAAGCCTTTGTTTCTTTGCTTTATGATTTGTTCAACTATGGTTTTATGGCAGGATATAAGCAATCAGAAGCCGATTTGAAAACAAAGATTGATAAGCGTGTAAAGGACGATATGCACCGCCGCCTTTTGGAACTTATCTATTATCTGCCTTTTGGGTACAGAGCAGAATATTTTTATTGTATGATGTCCTATCTATTGCCTGAAGATTGCTTTTATCTTATGCCGAACAGAATAACAAAACCAATGCTTGCAATCCGGGCAGAACGTGAGGAAAGAAAAGCAAAGCCAGAGCCAGAACAGACCGCAGAGGAAAAACAAGCCGGAGAATATCGCCGCAACATCACAAGAATGATACATGATATTGAAAATGTAGACTGGCTAATAAAGATTTACTCCTTTATCAAGGTATTTGCTGATGATAAGGAGGATATTGCTGATGAATAGAACTGACATAGCAAGAGCAATAGCCGAAGATTTATTGAATAATGATGTATTGGACGAAAATAACTTCTCTTATGATACTTTTGCCATTCTTGAATATGTCCAGAATATTATTTTAGAACATTTAAAGGACTATTCCTTACTATCTGGCATAATATTCTAAAAACAGTATAACTGTTACATAAAACCGTATCAGAGGGTGTCTGTAATATGCAGATGCCCTTTACTCATTCTAAGAGAGAAAAACCGCTACCCTCCTACTTTGGGTAACGGTCTCTTAGTCAACGCCTTTTCAAAAAAGCTACTACTGCCATAGTAATATTCGCTGTCAATGAAACAAGCAATCCTATAGCTAGAATTTTCTTACCCTTTCTTTCATGCCTTAACATCTCCATCGCTAAGCCTTCTGGTCTTTCCATTATAGTTTCCTCCTTTTTCATATTTTGGCTATATTATTGCACCTAACAGTACCAAAAACAATGTCATGTTTTTGTCATAGAATTATCATGTTTTTATCATTCTATTTTTGTGTGCTACCTCATGTGTGCTACCTGTGTGTTACTTGTGTGCTACGTGGTAAAATTTAAGGCTATCGCTGACAACTTGTATCAACGATAGCCCTTGATTTTACTGCATTTCTTAGAACTTCCCAGCCTTCGCCGCTTCCTCAATGCTAACTGCCACAGCTACGGTAGCACCAACCATAGGGTTGTTGCCCATACCGATCAGACCCATCATCTCTACATGTGCAGGTACAGAAGAAGAACCCGCAAACTGTGCATCAGAGTGCATACGTCCCATCGTATCTGTCATACCATAAGATGCCGGACCTGCTGCCATATTATCAGGATGAAGTGTTCTTCCTGTACCGCCGCCGGATGCAACGGAGAAGTACTTCTTGCCCTGCTCCACACATTCCTTCTTGTATGTTCCTGCAACTGGATGCTGGAATCTAGTCGGATTAGTAGAATTTCCTGTAATGGAAACATCCACACCCTCCTTGTGCATAATAGCAACACCCTCTGTCACATCATTGGCACCATAGCAATTTACCTTCGAGCGAAGTCCAGTTGAATATGCCTTGCGGAATTTTTCTTTCACCTCGCCAGTGTAATAGTCCATCTCTGTCTCTACATATGTAAAACCGTTAATTCTTGAGATAACCTGAGCAGCATCCTTGCCAAGACCATTTAAAATAACTCTCAGCGGTTTGGTGCGAACCTTGTTTGCCTTCTCTGCAATACCAATAGCACCCTCAGCAGCCGCAAAGGACTCATGTCCAGCTAAAAAGCAGAAGCACTCTGTCTCCTCTTCCAGAAGCATCTGTCCCAATCCAACCTTGCGCTGGTCAGCAACAGAGCCCGGAATACAAAATGCCTGTAATCCCTCACCGATTGCGGCGGCCGCATCTGCTGCCCTCTTGCAGCCCTTCTTAATTGCGATTGCAGCGCCAACGGTATATGCCCAGCAAGCATTCTCAAAACAGATAGGCTGGATCTTCTTTACTTGGTCATAAACATCCAGACCAGCATCTTTTGTAATCTTCTCTGCCTCCTCAATGGAAGCGATTCCATATTCATTCAATACAGCATTGATTTTGTCAATTCTTCTCTCATATGATTCAAATAAAGCCATTATTTTCTACCTCCTATTCCTGTCTTGGATCGATAATCTTTACTGCGTCATCCACTCTGCCGTACTGTCCCTTCGCCTTCTCCCATGCAGTGTTTGGATCATCACCCTTCTTAATGAAATCTGTCATCTTTCCAAGACTTACGAACTGGTATCCGATAATCTGATCTTCCTCATCCAGCGCAATGCCTGTGACATAACCCTCTGCCATCTCCAGATAGCGAGGTCCCTTTGCAAGTGTGCCGTACATAGTACCAACCTGAGAGCGGAGCCCTTTTCCCAGATCCTCAAGACCTGCGCCAATCGGAAGTCCCTCCTCCGAAAATGCGGACTGTGATCTGCCGTAAACAATCTGTAAAAACAGCTCTCTCATGGCAGTATTGATAGCATCACATACAAGATCTGTGTTCAGTGCCTCCAAAACCGTTCTTCCTGGCAATATCTCAGATGCCATAGCAGCCGAGTGAGTCATGCCGGAGCAGCCAATCGTCTCAACAAGTGCTTCCTGAATAATACCCTCTTTTACATTCAAAGTCAGCTTGCAGGCTCCCTGCTGAGGTGCACACCAGCCAATTCCGTGTGTCAAGCCCGAAATATCCTTAACTTCCTTTGCCTTAACCCACTTTGCCTCTTCCGGTATCGGAGCTGCGCCATGAGCGACGCCCTGTGCCACTTTACACATTTTTTCTACTTCATGTGAATAAATCATGATAAGACTCCTTTCGAATATATGTTCTTTAAATGTCACTGGTAATTCAGCACATCTTGTCTTTATTCTCTCACAAAATGACAAAATAGTCCAGTTATTTTTACATGGCAAGGCAAAATTTTGGCTTCTTTACTTCTTCTCTTTCTCATAGTATACTGTTATCAAAAAAACAATAGGAGGACTTCATTATGTGGTTTGTATTTGCACTACTATCCGCCGTGTTTGCAGCACTTACCTCAATCCTTGCAAAGATTGGAATTGAAGGCGTCAACTCCAACCTAGCAACTGCAATCCGCACAGTAGTAGTTGTCATTATGGCATGGGGAATGGTTTTTCTCACCAACACCCAAAATGGAATCACACAGATTAACAAGCGAAGCTGGATCTTTTTAATTCTCTCTGGTCTGGCAACTGGTGCCTCTTGGCTTTGTTATTACAGAGCACTTCAGCTTGGAGAGGCATCAAAGGTTGTGCCCATTGACAAGCTGAGCGTAGTTATCACTTTGGTGTTAGCATTTCTTTTTCTTCATGAAGCCTTTACGATAAAATCATTGATTGGCTGTATTCTTATTGGCGCCGGAACCTTGATTATGGTTCTATAAAAATATCGTAAGGATCCCAAAAGAGGGGTCACTTTGCCCCTCTCCAACATCCACTTTTATAAAATCCATAGGACATTACAGCCCCAACGCCCCATCCAAGCGGCCATGACAGCCAGATTCCTGTGCTTCCTAACGGTACCGCGAGAATGTAGGCCAAAATTACCCTTAAAATCAGATCCGTAAATGTACATATCATAAATTGCCTCATGGCTCCCGCACCTCTCAAAACACCATCGGCAGTCAGTTTTAAGGCAATCACAAAGTAAAATGGTGATACTACTCGCAAAAAAACTCGTCCAGTATCAAGCGCCACTGTACTTTGGCTATCCATAAACAGTAAAATCATAGTTTTTCCCAAAAAGAAATACAAAAGAAAGAATGGAATCGTCACCAGCCATGCAAGTATAATTCCCGCATTAAATCCTTCCTTCACCCTCTCTTGTTTCCCTGCACCAATATTTTGTGCCGTAAAACTGGACACCCCATTTGCCAATGTTGTCACGCTGGTAAGCATAAAAGTATTGAGCTTCACCGCTGCAGAATAACCTGCAATCACAGAAGAACCACAGGAATTGACAAGACCTTGAATAAAAATATTTCCAATAGAAATAAAACTCTGTTGAAAAATACTTGGTATAGCAATACGTCCGATTGTTTTCAACATAGAGAGAGAAAAAAGCTCAGAAATGTCTTTTGATGGAATGGATTGTAATCTGCTTTTCAAAGTAATCAAGGATAATATACAGGCAATTCCCTGCGCCAAAAAGGTCGCCCATGCCACACCTGCCACTCCCCAGTGAAATACCGCCACAAATAGCAGATCTAATACAATATTTCCAAGTGAAGAACCTATCAGAAAATAAAGAGGTGTCTTAGAATCACCAAGCGAATTAAAAACTCCTGTCGCAATATTATATAAGAACAAAAACAAAAAACCAGCTATATAAATCTTAAGGTACAGATCACCCTCCGCAAATATATTCTCCGGCGTCTGAATAAGCTTCATCAGCCCAACGCTGCTTATCAACCCCAAAGCAGTAAGAATAATGGAAAGCACAGCAGAAAAAATAATTGTGGTGGAGACAGCCGTTTTCAGTTTTGCATAATCTCTTGCGCCAAATAGCTGTGAGATCACAACCGAACAGCCAATGTTGCTGCCCACCGCAATCGCCATAAATATCATGGTGATGGGATACGACGCGCCAACTGCTGCCAGTGCATTTTCCCCGGCAAATTTCCCCGCAATTACGCTGTCTGCGATATTATAAAGCTGCTGAAAAATCACGCTGACAAACATTGGAATAGAAAACTGCCACAATATTTTCTGCGGCTTTCCTTCTGTCAAATCTTTTATCATAATTATCCTCTTTTCTAAAGTTATTTGACTTTTTTATCCATTCTTTGTTTTAGCACACTTAACTTTTTCTGTCAATACATAATCCATTTTCCTGCTGGCAAGACTATAAAAAGAAACACTGATTCAGGACAATTTAGGAGGTTTTATGATAGTAGGAAAACAAAGCATCCAATTTGACCAATCTCCTTTTCTATTAGAAGCTGCCAGCATCGCTGGAAAAAAAGAAGCAGATGGTCCTCTTGGAAAACAATTTGACAGAATCGAGCCAGATCCCATGCTTGGCAAGGATACTTGGGAGGAGGCAGAAAGTGAACTACAAAGACTTGCCGCCGCTGAGGTTCTCAAAAAAAGCGGGCTTGCCCCCACTGATATTCGTTATATTCTTGCAGGCGATCTGCTAGAGCAGATGACAGCCACCTCCTTTGGTCTTATGGACTTCTCCATACCACTGTTTGGCCTATATGGCGCCTGCTCGACTATGGGAGAATCCATAGGATTAGGTTCTATGCTTGTCTCAGGGGGATTTGCAGAATCTGTGATGGCACTTGCCTCCAGCCATTTTGCCGGGGCAGAAAAACAGTTTCGCTTTCCTTTAGATTATGGCAATCAACGTCCTCTAGCGGCAAGCTGGACTGTCACAGGCTGCGGAGCAGTTATCATCAGCACAAAAAAGGGCAGGGCACGAATCAAGGGCATAACAACAGGAAAAATTGTGGACTTTGGCCTTAAAGATTCCATGAATATGGGAGCATGTATGGCACCTGCTGCCTGCGATACCATCTATCAAAATTTTATGGATTTTAACTGTATGCCAGATGAATATGACAAAATCATCACTGGTGATTTGGGTTATATTGGCCATGACATCCTACTCGATTTATTAAAAGACAAAGGCTTCGACATCAGCAGCCAGCATATGGACTGCGGTATTGAAATCTATGATCAAAAATCTCAGGACACTCACAATGGCGGCAGCGGATGTGGATGCGCAGCGGTAACCTTGTGCAGCTACATTCTAAAACAATTAGAAAAAGGTGCATGGAAAAAAATTCTATTTATACCAACTGGTGCACTGCTCTCAAAAACTAGCTTTAACGAAGGACGAACGGTTCCCGGTATCGCTCATGCCGTGATATTAGAGCACTGTTAAAAATACCTTTGCCACAGAAACAGCATTTGTGTCTGTGTGCTGTTTGGCACAAATGCATCCTCTATACCAAAAGCAGCACAGAAATGAGGTATATATGGACTATATTAAAGCATTTCTTATTGGAGGGCTTATCTGTGCACTGGTACAGATATTGATGGACAAGACAAAGCTTATGCCGGGGCGAATTATGGTATTGCTTGTCTGCACGGGATGCGTGCTGGGCGCAATCGGTATCTACGAGCCATTCTTAGAATTTGCCGGCTGCGGGGCAAGTGTTCCTCTGCTTGGCTTTGGCAACACTCTCTTTAAAGGTGTTAAAAAAGCGATTGGAGAAGAAGGCTTTTCAGGAATCTTTTCCGGTGGTTTTACAGCAAGCGCAGTTGGTATATCAGGCGCCTTGATCTTTGGGTATCTTGCATCTCTTCTTTTCGATTCTAAAATGAAGGAATAGAAATATTTTTTAGTGGGAAGAAAATTCTAAATAAAGCACAAGCAGTGCCATAGACAGAATATATCTCTTGTCTCAGCACTGCTTGCTATAAATATTTCATTAATATTTTTCTTACTTTCTCTTCAACCTTATCCTAGAGCGTGCGCACTAAATGATTTTTCCTAAAAATCATTCCTAATCTTCTATTTCCAAAAAATATACTTTATCCAAAACATAGTTATCGCTTATTTATAATAGAAGAATCATGTTCG
>CAMUFS010000170.1 GCA_947088195.1 uncultured Clostridia bacterium | reverse complement strand
ACAGGAGAGGTGTGTCCACATCATTTTGCTTTGACAGAGAATGATATTGTGCCGGGGGATACAAATTATAAGATGAATCCGCCGCTTCGCAGACAGGAGGATGTACAAGCATTAAAGGAAGGGCTTCGGGACGGCATTTTTGATGTAATTTCAACTGATCATGCGCCACATCATGTGGATGAAAAGAAGAAATCTATGGCGGAAGCGCCTTTTGGCATCGTTGGCTCAGAGACAGCGGTAGCTCTCACCATCACTTGTCTTGTGGAGGAGGGGTATCTGACACCATATCAGATGGCGGAGAAGATGAGCACAAATCCAGCACGTATTTTAAAGATTGACAAGGGAAGCTTGCAGGTTGGGAAGGTGGCGGATGTTACAATTATCGATCCAAAGGCGGAGTATACAATAGATGCCAGCACTTTTGTATCAAAAGGAAAAAATACTCCATTTCATGGCAGAAAAGTGAAGGGAAAAGTAAAGATGACGATTGTGGATGGAACGATTGTCTATGAAGAACAATAAGAAAGAGATGAGGGAAAACCGATGATTGATCAATTAATTGCAAATATTAAAAAAACAAATGCACCGATTGTGGTTGGTCTTGATCCAATGTTAAATTATATTCCAAAGCATTTGCTGGATAAAGCAGTGAAGGAGTATGGAGAGACATTAAAGGCAGCGTCTGAGGCTGTATGGGAGTTTAATAAGGGAATTTTGGATGCAACGGCCGATTTGATTCCTGCTGTAAAACCGCAGATTGCCATGTATGAGCAATTTGGTGTGGACGGTCTTATCGCTTTTAAGAAAACAGTGGATTATGCAAAGGAAAAGGGATTGGTAGTGATTGGGGATGTTAAGAGGGGAGACATTGGTTCTACCTCAGAGGCATATGCGGTGGCTCATCTTGGGACAATGACAATAGGCTCTCAGAGCTATCAGCCATTTGCAGAGGATTTTGTCACAGTAAATCCTTATCTGGGCTCGGACGGTGTAATGCCTTTTATTAAGGTATGCAAACAAGAGAAAAAAGGAATTTTTGTTCTTGTGAAAACATCCAATCCTTCCAGCGGAGAATTTCAGGACAAGCGGATTGACGGCAGACCTCTCTATGAAGTAGTGGGAGAGCAGGTGGCAAAGTGGGGAGAACAGCACATGGGTGATTCCTATAGTTATATTGGTGCAGTGGTAGGTGCAACTTACCCGGAACAGGGGAAGGCACTTCGAAAAATACTGCCAAAAAGTTATTTTCTGGTGCCGGGATATGGCGCACAGGGCGGAAAGGCAGAGGATCTGGTACATTGCTTTAATGAAGATGGTCTTGGAGCGATTGTCAATTCATCCCGTGGTATTATTGCAGCATATAAAAAGGAAGAGTATGCTTCTTTTGGAGAGGAGCATTATGCGGAGGCATCCAGACAGGCTGTGATGGATATGGTGGCAGATATTAATGGGGCTCTTAGCCGCGCAAAATGAAGGGAAAAGGGGAGATGATTATGGCAGAGAAATGGAAAGAGAAGGCTGTTATTGTTCGTCAGGATGAGATAGCTACAAATGTATATAGTATTTGGTTTCAGACAGAGAAGATTGCAGGTGCGGCTAAGCCGGGGCAGTTTATTTCTGTTTTTGGTAAGGATGGATCAAGGCTGCTTCCACGTCCTATCAGCATTTGTGAGATCAACAAGGAAAAGGGAACTGTGCGTATTGTGTATCGGGTTGTCGGAAAGGGAACCGATGAATTTTCACATTATCATGCAGGCGCGTCGCTGTCGATTATGGGGCCTTTGGGGAATGGTTATACCTTAAAGGAGAAAAAGGCACTTTTAATTGGCGGAGGAATTGGTATTCCGCCGCTTGTAGAGTTGGCGAAGCAGTTAGAATGTGAGAAGCAGATTGTGGCGGGATACAAAGATGAGATATTTCTTGCAGAGGCTTTGTCAAAATATGGCACATTGACGATCGCAACAGAGAATGGAAGTATCGGGGTAAAGGGAACCGTAATTGATGCGATCGTAGAGAAGGGAATTGAGGCAGATATTATCTATGCTTGTGGTCCGACACCAATGCTTCGCGCAGTGAAGGAATATGCGGCAAAGAAGGGGATTGAGGCGCAGATTTCTTTGGAGGAGCACATGGCCTGTGGAATTGGGGCATGTCTTGCCTGTGTCTGCCAGTCAAAAGAGACAGATTCCCATACAAATGTCAAAAATAAGAGGGTTTGTAAGGATGGCCCTGTATTTCAGGCAGAGGAGGTGGAGCTGTAATGAATACAAAAGTGATGATATCAGGTGTGGAATTTAAAAATCCAGTGATGACAGCATCAGGAACCTTTGGTTCTGGGCAGGAGTACAGTGAGCTGATAGATCTCAATCGCCTTGGCGCGGTGGTGACAAAGGGTGTGTCAAAGGAGCCTTGGCCGGGAAACCCTACGCCTCGTATTGCAGAGACCTACGGCGGTATGCTTAACGCGATTGGTCTGCAGAATCCGGGAATTGATGTATTTATAAAAAGAGACATTCCCTTTTTAAAGCAATATGACACAAAGATAATTGTCAATGTCTGTGGAAAATCAGAGAGTGATTATTGTGAGGTGGCAGAGCGTCTTGCCGGGGAACCAGTGGATATGTTAGAGATCAATATTTCCTGTCCGAATGTAAAGGAGGGTGGCATTGCTTTTGGTCAGGATGCAAAAGCGGTGGAATCCATCACAAGGAAAATTAAGAAGTATGCAAAGCAGCCAATAATTATGAAGCTTAGTCCTAATGTGACAAATATTGTGGATATGGCAATGGCAGCGGAGGCAGGCGGTGCGGATGCTATATCTCTTATTAATACACTGACTGGAATGAAAATTGATATTCATAAGAGAAATTTTGCACTTGCCAATAAAACAGGTGGTCTTTCTGGTCCTGCTATAAAGCCTGTGGCGGTTCGTATGGTGTATCAGGTGGCACATGCAGTAAAGCTGCCTGTGATTGGCATGGGTGGCATTGCTTCTTGGGAGGATGCGGTGGAATTTATGCTTGCCGGGGCGACGGCAGTGTCCATTGGAACAGCCAACTTCTATCAGCCAAACGCAACCATTCAGGTGGTGGACGGGATAGAGCAATATCTGGAAAAATATGGATATAAGGATGTGAAAGAGATCATTGGGATTGTATAGATTTTTATATGATTTAGATGATAAGCTTTTGTGTGTTTGATATTTATAGAAATTTATTCCCGCGAGCAATGAGCCAAGCGGCTGCGAAGCAGACATTTGGCGAATGTCGCGAGGGTCAAATACCCCGCAGCTTGCTGCGGAATATTTGACTTTATTAAATTTGGGCAAACATTTGGAAATGTTTATTGTAGTATTAGAGCATGGCTCAGGCAGGGGGAGTATGAAAAGAGAGAAACAAAAGCATCTTTTACAAAGGATTGGTGAGAATCCCTATGTATTTTGCATGATTTTGGGAATTTTGCTCAATACTGGCGTGGAGCTTTTAAGCAGGAAATCGTTTTGGAATGTATTTTACTATTTTATGGACAGGCCGCTTATTTTTCTATATAACAGTCTTGTAATTGCATTTACGGTTTCCTTTGCTCTGATAACTAGGCGCCGGGTGTTTGCCTTTTCTCTGCTATCTATTGTATGGCTGGTTTTGGGAGTAATTAACAGTATTATATTAGTGTTTCGCACGACACCATTCACGGCGTCTGATATGCTGCTTTTAGAATCTGCCTATGCTGTGATGGGAAGCTATATGGATAAGATGCAGATGGTTCTGTTGGCAGTGGGAGCAGTGTTGCTCTTTGTGTTGATTGTTGTAGTTTTTCGAAAAGCTCCAAAAAGAGTGGAGCGGATTTCTTATCGAAATGTGGCGTTCTATATTGGAGGCTTGTTTCTTCTGACAGATTTTGCTACGCGGGCGGGCATACAAACGGGACTGTTGGCAGATAGTTTTGGAAATATTGGGAATGCCTATATGGAATATGGGTTTCCTTATTGCTTTGGTAATAGTTTATTAAATACTGGAATTGATAAGCCAGTGGATTATTCTTCTCAGATTGTGGATAAATTGGTTCAAGAAGTGCAGCAGCCCATTCAACATTCTTCTTATCCTAATTTGATAAAAGAGGAGGATAAGGTCTTACCAAATTTTATTTTTTTGCAGTTGGAGTCGTTTTTTGATCCAACTTATCTTAAGGGAGTGAGTTTTTCAGAAAATCCCCTTCCTAATTTTTCCGCGATGAGAGAGAAGTATTCTTCGGGATATTTAAATGTTCCATCTGTGGGCGCAGGGACGGCAAACACGGAATTTGAGGTGATCACAGGGATGAATCTTGACTTTTTTGGACCGGGAGAATATCCGTATAAAACAATATTAAAAGAAACTACCTGTGAAAGCATTGCATATAATCTTAGGGAAGAAGGATATTACAGCCGCGTGTTACATAACAATGATGGAACTTTCTATGAGAGGAATCAGATCTTTCCCATGCTTGGTTTTGATGGTTTTACTTCTTTGGAATATATGGACGCAGATTTTTTAGAGTATACTTGTGTGGGCTGGGCAAAGGATAGAATTTTGACAGGGGAGATAAAAAAGGCATTGAAAAGCACAGCGGGAAAAGATGTTCTGTATGTGATCTCTGTACAGGGACATGGAAGTTATCCGGCGGAGAAATCGGAGCCTTTGTGGATTCAAGTGGAGGCGGACAGCAATTTTTCTGAGGCGCACGGCGATGAGAGGGCACGTTTGGAATATTATGTGAATCAACTCTATGAGATGGATCAATTTCTTGGGGAGTTGACAAAGTTTCTCTCTGATTTTCCAGAGCCATCCATTCTTGTGATGTATGGGGATCATCTGCCGGGGTTTGACTGGAAGGAGGAAGATCTGATAAATGGCGATCTGTTTCAGACGGAATATATTATCTGGGATAATTATAATCTTCCCAAGAAGGATAAGAATCTGGAGGCATATCAGCTCTCTTCTTATGTGATGGGGCAGGCGGGATTGTACAATGGGATATTGACAAAGTATCATCAGGCATTTGCTGAGAAAGAAAATTATCAGGAAGGGCTTAAGCTTTTGCAATATGATATGCTGTATGGCGACAGGGAGGTATATAATGGTGAGATGCCTTATCAGCCATCAAAGCTTGTGATGGGCACAGAGCCAATAACGGTGAGTGGAGTTATTGTGGAGGAAGAAGCCGTGAGAATTTTGGGCAGTCATTTTACCAATTACAGTCATGTGCAGATCAATGGAAATGAAATAGAAGCCGAATATATCTCATCACAGGAGCTAAAGATTGGGAAAGAATTAAAGGATGGAGATCAGATTATTGTCTATCAGGCAGGGAAGGATGCTGTTAGCCTAAGTCATACAGAGGAATATATTTATTATACAAGGTAGTACGATAGCGAATAGTTCACATTTATATCATTGGATTAATTTTTGAAGAATTATTGGGAAAGAGGAAATTATGAAGAGCATAAAAAAGCTTCCTTTTTTTATAAAAGGAATTGTTGTGGTTCTGTTAGCAGCGGTGTGTGTGATCGCTGTGGCAGCCGGGCTTAGAATAATGGAGGAAAAGCAGCAGAAACCTAGAGTAATAAAGGCATTTGCTTCCCTGTTTGCTGATCTAGCAGATGAAAAATATGAGGCAGATAGTTTGTTTGACTTGATAAAAGCAGAACGGCTTTCTTGTGAGGGAAAGTTGGCAGTCAGTGATATAAAGGAGGATTTGGTAGAACAGCGCTATCATTTTTTGCTGCCATATCTAAAAAATACCTCAGCAGAGTATATTTTTATCAGGGATATGGAGCAAAAGCAGGCGAATTTTCAGATAGAGGCGGCACTTCATGGCATGGTGCCCATTCAGGTAGAGGGATATGTAAATGAGGAAGATGCCATGGTGCATATCCCCAATTTGCATGAGAGCTGGCTTGTCTTTTCGCCCGATAATCTCAAGGCACAGTATGAACGTTCTCTATTACACAATATTATGGGCGATACTCTTTCTTTGCCAGAGGACAATTTAACAGATTATATTTTTTACGATGGAAGTATATTTGCTGGAAAGAAGGATTTTTGGAAAATCACATGGCAGGAGGGCATTAAGCTTATTGGAGAGCTATATCAGGAAATCACGGTAAAAAAGACAAAACAGAAGGAAGAGGTTCTTTTTGATGGACGCTATGAAAGCTGTACGGTTTACAATGTGACATTACCGACAGAGCAGATTGAGAATTTTCTTAAATCTGCTATATTAGAGGAGAGCCAATATACTCTGTCAGTGAAGGAGAATGAGCTTCCTCTTACTGTTTGTATGGACAGCAAAAAAAGGATTTTAAAGCTTGGCATAGAAGGGACAGTGATTGTGGATGGGAGGAATATTCCCTTAACGGTTACACTATATCCAAAGGGTGTGGAGAATCCGTGGGACAGTGTGTTGATAGAGCTTTCCTTTGTGTGGGAGGAGGTCCGCTATGGGCTTCAGATTGTCAGCAATTATGAATTTCCCGAAGCTGGAAGAGTGTTTCATGTCAGTCTTTCTCTGACACAGCCATATGTGATGCAGGCATTGGTTGTTGATGTCAGCTTTGATGGAATGGAAAAAGTTACATTTGATTTTGATATAAAGACACCAATGGTTTTTGCAGATGGGATATGCACGGTTCAGGTGCAAAAAGAGTCTGTTAAAATGCCAGATGTGGAAGCGGTACGTGTATTTGATTTAAATTTTTTTGAAATTTTGCGTTTTACCAATGGGCTTAATTGGAACTTCTTTAAAAAACAGGAATAATCTACTGGAAATCTGCTTACATATAAGTAAGAAACC
>CAMUFS010000169.1 GCA_947088195.1 uncultured Clostridia bacterium | reverse complement strand
TGTAGACAATTCGTTCCTTCATTAGATTAAAATTTTTAAATTCTGTCGCAGAAAAGGTAAAGGAAGCATATGGATGAAGAAAACAATGATATAGCTCATCAAGCAGCTCCTCTATCGGCGTGCCATACAGATATTCCTGATAAAAATCATTGAGATATAAGGTTGGAGAAATTGTTTGATCCTTTTTTAATACAGAGATACCATCTAATTGAGTATTGTTATTTTTTAGAACCTCATGAATTAAGACGGTGGTATCCGGCTCAAAACGGGAGGTAAGATAATTTCTTACATATTCTATAAATTCTTCGTAATTCAATATACAATCCTTTCTGAATTTGCTCTGCCCTCCGGGAAAATATGACGAAACGCCAAAGAATATACGAACTTAGTGTTACAATAACATACTTTGGAAGAAATTGCAACTATTTTTAAGAAAAAGTTGAGTTGCTTTTTCTTGTCATATTTGTTAGAATAGGGTGTATTATAACAAGGAGAGATAAAGTTTTGTTTATGTACTAAGAAAGGAATGAATTTATTAAGATGAAAAACGGAAAGAATAAAAAAATAAAGGAAATGCTTGAGAATTATGGGATTATGATGGCATCGGCAATCCCGATTGTCTTGATATTTTGTATTCTGGCATTTACAATTTTAGGAGATCAAAATACAGGGAGTGGCAAAAAGGGAAAGGATGAGAAAGAGAGCACCAGTGTTTATGTGGAGACGCAGAGCTCTTCTTCGACGATACCAGAGACAGAGACAATAGATCCAATGTCTTTAAGAAAAGATGCATATCCAGAGATTCAGGACTTGATGGTGCGATATTTTAAAGCAAAATTAAATTGTGATGTGGAGGAGCTAAAGCAGATCGTAAGCCCAATCGATGGTTATACGATGGAGGGGCTGGAATATGATATGGGAATCCCAGATTCGGAGGCATTTCGGCGGGTGGAGGATTATCAGAATATCGCGTGTTATACAAAGCCGGGGCTTCTTGATGACACTTACATAGTTTGGGTATATTATGAGACAAAATATGAAAATATAGAAACTGGTGCTCCTTGTATGTTTAAGGCATATGTATGCACTGGTGAGCAGGGTGTTTATATTTATAATGGCACTGTCGAGGAGGATGTCAGTGCTTATCTTGAGGAAGCATCACAGGATGAAGAAGTGGCAGCTCTGATCAATTCTGTAAATGAGCAGCTTGCGCAGGCATGTGAGAGCGATGAGGCACTGAAGGGTGTATATGATATACTCTGGGGAGAGGTAGAGGCGGAAGAAGAATCCAGCGTGGAGGTTGAGACGGAAGCTGCCGCGGCAGAGTAGGGAATACATAGCGGGAGGATGTTGGGAAAGTTATGGAAGTGGAGCAAGAGCCAGTACGGCTGAATAAATATCTGAGTGATGCAGGTTTTTGTTCGCGCAGAGAAGCGGACCGCATGGTAGAACAGGGTAGGATTATGGTAGATGGCGTGCGTGCAGTGCAGGGGATGCGCGTGCTCCCATCTCAGAGAATTATGGTAGATGGAAAAGTGGTGGTATATGAAGAAGAGAAGATTATTTTGGCGGTAAATAAGCCAGCCGGTGTTGTCTGCACCACCACAGACCGCTTTAAGGAACAGAATATTGTTGATTTTATCAGTTATCCCAAAAGAATCTATCCTGTCGGCCGTCTGGATAAGGCTTCAGAGGGCCTTATTTTAATGACCAATCAGGGGGAGATTGCCAATCAAATCTTAAAGGCCTCCAACTATCATGAAAAGGAATATATTGTCACGGTAAACAAGCCTATCACGCCAGAATTTGTAGAGGCAATGCAAAGTGGTGTGCCAATTCTTGACACAGTGACAAGGCCATGTAAGATAAAAAGGGAAGGAAAGAGAACCTTCCGCATTATATTAACACAGGGACTTAACAGACAGATACGCAGAATGTGCGAATATCTTGGTTATAGGGTGGAGAAGCTTAACAGAGTGAGAATTATGAATATTTGTCTTGGGGAACTTCCGGTTGGCGCATATCGTGTGCTTACCAAGGAGGAGATACAAGAGCTTTACAGGCAGGTGAACAAGGGAGGGGCGAAATGAATAAGAAAGAAGCCAGTGAGAGAGTAAAGACGCTGCGCGCGGAAATTGAGTATCACAATAATTTATATTATAATCAGGATCAGCCAGAAATCAGCGATTATGAGTATGATTTGCTGACAAGAGAATTAAAGGCATTAGAAACGGAGTTTCCCACGCTTGTCTCAAAAGATTCTCCCACGCAGAAGGTAGGTGGAAAGGCGAAGAGAGAGGCCGGTGTATTGATTGCGCATGATGTGCCAATGCTTTCCCTTCAGGATGTATTTTCCAAGGAAGAAGTGATAGAATTTATCGGCAAGATGAAGGAAGAGCTGGATGCTCCGCGTTTTACGGTGGAATATAAGATTGATGGCTTGTCCCTCGCGCTCCGCTATAAAGACGGAGAGCTCTCGCATGGAATCACAAGAGGCGACGGTCTGATCGGTGAGGATGTTACAGAAAACGCCAGAGTGATTCGCAATGGGAAGGCAAAGCTTAAGGAGAAGCTTCCCTATCTGGAAGTGCGCGGGGAAGTTTATATGACAAAAAAGGACTTTGAGCACACAAACGAGATGCAGGAGCTGATGGAGAAAAAGACCTTCGCCAATCCGAGAAATTGTGCGGCTGGCACATTGAGACAGCTAGATTCTTCTGTCGTAAAGGAAAGGGGGCTTTCCATTCTTATTTTTAATGTTCAGTCTGTGACAGGAAAGGAATTTGAGAGTCATTCACAGTCGCTTGACTGGCTGAAGGAACAGGGATTTCCTGTGGTGGAGCATATGGTGTGCAGCACGGAGGAGGAAGTGTGGGATGCCATAACAAAAATTGGAAATATGCGTGGAACGCTGCCTTTTGACATTGACGGAGCTGTGGTAAAGGTGGACAGCCTTTCTGACAGAGAGAAGCTTGGGAATACCTCAAAGGTTCCAAAGTGGGCAGTAGCATTTAAATACCCACCGGAAGAGAAAGAAACAAAGCTTTTGGATATTGAATTGTCTGTGGGAAGGACGGGAAGGATCACACCCACCGCTATTTTTGAGCCAGTTCAATTATGTGGCACAAAGGTGGAGCGGGCTACCCTGCATAACCAAGATTTTATTGATGAGCTGGATATTTGCATTGGGGATACCATTATGGTATATAAATCTGGTGAGATTATTCCCAAAATTCGAGCAGTGAAAAAGGAAAAACGCCCAGAGGGAGCCGTGCGCTTTCAGATATCTCCTGTCTGTCCGGTTTGTGGAGCACCTGCCATCCGGGAGGAAAATACGGCTGATATACGTTGTAGTGGCAGTAATTGTCCAGCGCAGCTACTCAATCATATTATAAATTTTGTGGGAAGAGATGCCATGGATATTAAGGGATTTGGTGCAGCTTATGTAGAAGCACTGATCGATGAGGGATACCTTCACACAATAGCAGATATTTATTCTTTAAAGGATCACAAGGAAGCATTGATTGAAAAAGGACTTATCGGCAAGGAGAAAAATACCACAAAGCTTCTTGAAATTATAGAAAATTCAAAGAACAATGAGCCATACCGCCTTCTTACTGGTCTTGGCATACGCAATATCGGAAAGGCAGCAGCGAAAGATCTGATGCGTTATTTTAAGAGTATTGACGCACTTGCAAACGCAACATTGGAAGAGCTCGTCGCAGTGCCAGATATTGGGGAAGTGACATCAGAAGGGTTGTTTGATTATTTTAGAGAAGAAAAGAATCAAGAAATTATAAAGAAGCTTAAGGAGGCAGGTGTCCGCATGGAATCTGGGGAGGAGGATCATGGAGAGAGATTTGCCGGATTAACCTTTGTAGTAACCGGAACACTACCCACTATGGGAAGAAATGAGGCACAAGAGCTAATTGAGAAAAATGGTGGAAAGGTGTCGGGAAGTGTTTCCAAGAAAACTAGCTATGTGCTGGCAGGAGAAGCAGCGGGAAGCAAATTGACAAAAGCACAGGAGTTAGGTATTCCTGTAGTGACAGAGGAAGAATTTTTAGCGTTGTTATCTGACACACAATAAAAACAAATTTATTTGTTTTGGATAGTATTTTATATTCTGTGTTGTCGCCCAAAAATTGCTAAGCTTGGTTTTTTGCATAATATGCATGCTTAGCTGTCTCTTTGGGGGATAAAGGCTTTTGAAGATAGTGTCATGGCACGCTTATAGACCTTATGTTCAGATAAAAGCTACATGTTGGTTTTTATCTGAACACAAGGAATAGAAAGCTCACGAAATGGTAACAGGCATAGTTTGCGGAGGAATTTTTTCTTTTAGTTTGTATATACTTCAGTTGCAAAAATTTTACTACCTAATTTATAATATTCATCATAGGATATTTCAGTTCCATTCAATATATATTTCATTCCAGATTCTATATTATTTGTATCAATAGGCTCTTCACTAAAATTCATTTCTGCAACTAGATGATCCGATCCTTCGAATTTTTCCATATGGTATAATTGGTATCCTGTGTTCATGCGGTTGCTGTACATAATCCATATAGCTCCATTATAAACAACATAAGAAAGCATAAGAGCATTGCCATCTCCCGCAGCGAATTGGTAGACTTTATTATCATGCGCATCGAGGTATATTCCGCCATAAGGGCCGCAAATAATTAATTCATTTTCGCCATCATTATCAAGATCAACTTTTTCTCCAATAGAATAGGAGTCCATATCCAAATCGGTAATATAAAATGTTGATGTCAAATCAGAGGAGTCAACTGCGTTTACTGAGCCATTAATAAATAAATCTAATAGTTCTTCAGCGGTCATTTCTGAGTTTATATTCTCACTTGTTTGTATATTGCTTTCCGTATTTTTCGTGGCATGATATAAAAATTCTACCTCTTGTATAGATTTTCCATAGTACACACTTATTTCATTAGTACTATATTCTAAAATATAGTAACTGAAAATAACTGTGTCATCCGAAAATACTTGTTCAGGATATTTTATATATATCTTGTTATTTTTTATAATTTCTATATTAGATGCATCAGCTAAAAAGCGATAGGAGGATTCTGATTCATAATCAGAAATGCTATATCCATTCGATGTGTTTTCAATCGTTAATTTTCCAATCCCATAATCTGATAAATAATCATATTGTCCTACTAGATTTTCTAACTCGTCCTCTTTTTTAACACTTTGCTCTGCATCCTTATCTGTGGGAGCTGTATTTTCAGTTGAAATAGTTTCTGGTATTGGCGAAGATATGGCATCCATGTTGTCTGTATTTCTGCTGCATCCGGCCAAAATAAACAAAACTGCTCCTATTGTAAAAATAATCTTTTTTTGTGTTGTAAATTTTCTCATAGTAAGCCTCCCGATATTGTTTCTTTATTTTATGGGGAATTTATTTATTCCCCATAAGCGGTAATTGTTGATTCTATCAACACAAATATTCTATCACTCTCGTCTACACAATTTTATTAAAATTCACTTAATTTTTCCAGCCTATTTTGCCCAATTATTATCTGTATTGCCTGTTTCCTTTTTGTGCAGCTTTGTTCTTATAATTTATGGTGAGCGCTCCATCGGCTTTGGATAATGAGTAGTTCACAAATTCGGTTTGGCATGTTATAATAAATTAGTAGTATCCGCGCAATACCACATAAAGAGTCCGGCGCAGGAGGAAAATATGCCATATATATTACAGAAGGGCAATGAGTATTGCTTAATTAATAACAAAAAGGCGATCGATAAAACACAAAATCCCAATCTAGCCACAGTGTTTGACAGCCATGAGGAAGCAGATCAGCAGCTTAATAGAGCGACAAAAAAGCTTGCCGGATTTAAGGTAATCTGTCTGACGAAATCTGAGACAAGTAAGGTGAAGAGAAAGCAGTTTTCTGCGGCAGAGAGAACGATAATTTATAATAAATGTAAGGGAAGATGTGCTGTGTGCGGGAGATTTATGCCATATGATTCTTTTACGATGGATCATATTATTCCATTGGCAAAGGGCGGGACAAATGCGAGCAGCAATCTGCAATGTACCTGTGCGAGCTGCAATCGTATCAAGCAGGATATTATGCCAGAGGATCTGATGAAAAAGTTGACAGAAATTATACTATATCAGATGAGAAAAGAATATGATGATACGGTTTATAAGAAATTAAGGCAGCTTCGAAGGGCAAGGCAGAAGAAAAAAAGACAGGATAAGCTGGGAAAGCTAGTATCCTTGTGGAATAGTATAGAGGTGCGACAAGGGAAGAGATAAGAAGGACAAGTACAAGATGGATGAGGTATTAAAATTTGATGAGGGGAATTATGTAGATTATATCGTGCTGAATGCGGTGGTGGTGCCAGAGCCTAAATTTAGCGAGGCAGAGTTAATCTGGGATTATATCAGGGAAAATGAGTATCCACGTTCAACAGCCAGAAAATTGATTTTATTTTTTAATAGCTGCGCGGATGATGGTAGGCCGTTATCAAAAATTACAAAGGATCAATTTGAGCAGGTACTTGTGAATAAAGAGGCAGATTATCGATCGCTAATTAAATTATTTGGAATTACAGGAGATGATAATTTAAATTGGAATAGTATGGCATGTGATACAGTGGAGTTTGCCAGAAAAAAGCTTGGCAGGCTGGTGGGCAGAAGGACAAGAGAGAAGTATTTTAAAGGAAATACTGTGTCTGTCATAGATTCTGATCATCCCAAATTAGCATTGACATTTCTTGATAATGTCATGTATTTTACTAATATGACAGGATTTGAACCGGGAGCTCCAGTGCGTGATGTCACGACAAGCAATATTATGATTGAGACA
>CAMUFS010000168.1 GCA_947088195.1 uncultured Clostridia bacterium | reverse complement strand
TATTCTGCCTGTTTTGTATGATAAGGCTGTGACAAACACACGACTTGCCCTTAATAAAAATACTATGAATCGAATTAACAATATGATTCAGAGAGCAGAGTGCATAGACATCTATGGTACGGGCATCAGCTATATATTGGCGCAGTCAGCAGTATTTAAGTTTGCCACTCTGGGCATGGAGTGTTCCGCTTATGAGAGTATTAACGGCCATTATCTGGCAGCGCGGAAGGATAAGAAAACGGTAGCGTTTTTGATCAGCTTTACAGGGGCTAACCGGACGGTGATTCAGATGGCAAAATATCTTCGGGAGGGGACTAATAATTATGTGGTAGGGCTGATGGGACCCCATAATCATGTAATTCGCAAATGGTGCCACGAGATTGTCGAGATTCCTAATAGAGATTCTCTTCTCAGCTTGGATGTGATTACTTCTTTTTCTGCCGTTACTTATGTGTTGGATATTTTTTTCTCTCTTCTTCTCACAAAACGTTATGAGGAACATGCAAAATCTTCTCTGGAAATGCTGGCGCACACAGATTTGCTTCTTGATAAAACGGAAAACGATGCCAGTGAAAAATAGGGTTTGGACCTTTGTTGCAAAGACATAGGTCCTTTTTTTGTCATTTTTGAAACAATGAAACTATCCTTATGCCATTTATTGTATGAAAAAAGGTGCTGTGTTATATTCAATGTAATAACACAGATAAAGATTCCACATACCAGATGAGCAGGGTATAAAGATACCATAGGTTCTCAATCTTGGATGATGTGGAAAAAAGAAGGAGGGAGTAATATGGGAAAGTACCATGAGCTGGCGAAGGAGATCGTAAAGAATGTCGGCGGAAAAGAGAATATTTTGGGATTGGTACATTGTATCACGCGGCTTCGATTTACTTTAAAAGATGAGAAGAAGGCAAAGGATGATGTGCTAAAGGCCATGGAAGGTGTTGTCACTGTGATGAAGAGCGGTGGACAATATCAGGTGGTTATTGGAAATCATGTGCCAGAAGTATTTGAGGATGTGATGGCGTTGATTGATTTAAAGGAAGGGAGCGGCACGGGAGAAGAGAAGAAGTCAGGAAAGCTGCTGGACAGAGCCATCGATGTGGTGTCTGGTATTTTTCAGCCAATACTTGGCATTATGGCAGCATGTGGTATGCTAAAAGGTTTGAATACCTTACTTGTCGCAATCGGTCTTTACAGTGCTGAGTGTGGCGGCTATCTGATTATCAATGCGGCAGGTGATGCGCTGTTTACTTTTTTGCCACTGTTTCTTGGATATACAGCGGCAAAAAAATTTGGTTTAAAGCCCATGCTTGGTCTTGCTATTGGAGCAGCTATGTGTTATCCGGGAATACAGGCAGGAACCCTGTCTGCAGGCGTGGAGCCTTTGTACACCTTGTTGGATGGAACGATATTTGCCTCACCCGTTTACATTAATTTTTTCGGTATCCCAGTAATTTCCGTAGATTACACGGGAACAGTAATTCCAGTTATTTTGGCTGTATGGTTTGCATCCAAATGTGAGAAGTTCTTTAACAGGCTGATTCCAGATCTGGTGAAATTTTTCTTTGTGCCTATGCTGACCTTGTTGGTGACACTGCCAGTATCTGTGATTTTCTTAGGACCGATTGCAACCTTTGGTTCCACATTGATTTCAGAATTGACATTGGCAATTCGTGGTTTTAGTCCTCTGCTTGCAGGTGGAATTGTTGGTTTTACATGGCAGATTCTTGTAATATTTGGAATGCACTGGGGCTTTATTCCTGTGTATATCAACAATGTAATGACATTGGGCTATGACAATGTGATGATGCCTTTCTTTGCCTGTACGTTTGCAACCTCTGCGGTTGTGCTGGCGATTTTCTTTAAGACAAAGGATAAGAAGCTTCGGGAGATGGCACTTCCAAACTTTATTTCTGGTATTTTTGGTGTGACAGAGCCAGCTATTTATGGTATTTTGCTACCTCTTAAGAAGCCTTTTATTATTAGCTGTATTGCGGGTGGCATTGGCGGAGCTTTTTATGGACATTTTAATTTCCGCAAGTTTATTTTAGGAGGTATGGGAATCTTTGAGCTTCCTAATATGATGAATCCAGATGGAACAATGGGGAACATTATTGTTGCTTTTGTTGGAATTGGGATTTCTATGGCAGTAGGGTTTCTACTTACAATGTTGTTTTATAAGGATAAGACGGAGACAGCGCCTATAGAGGTAAATAAGCTATCTGCTGTAGCGGAAACAGAAAGTGGATCGATTGCGCTGGTAAGTCCATTAAAAGGAAAGGTTGTGAAATTATCAGAAGTAAAGGATGAGGCATTTTCTTCTGGTGCTCTGGGAAATGGTGCTGCCATTGAACCAGAGGAGGGTGTGCTTTACGCGCCAGCGGATGGAACAATCTCTGCGCTATTTCCAACAGGCCATGCAATAGGCATAACAACAGAGACAGGACTGGAGCTTTTGATACATGTAGGAATGGATACCGTGCAGCTTGGCGGGAAAGGCTTTCATACTTTTGTAGAGGCAGGCGATTCTGTGAAGCAGGGACAGAAGCTTTTGGAATTTGATATAAAATTAATTAGTGAGGCCGGTTACTCTCTGGTGACACCAGTATTAGTGACAAATTCTGATGATTTTGCCAAGGTAGAGATGACAGAGACAGAAGGTGTGCAGGCAGGAGAGCCGTTGCTGCATATAATGAAATAAAAGCAGGAGGTGAGGAGATGAGAAAGGATTTTTTGTGGGGCGGAGCTACGGCAGCCAATCAATGTGAAGGTGGATGGAAAGAGGGGGGCCGCGGTATGGCTTTAGTGGATGTGATTCCTTATGGGGATAATCGTATGCCAGTGATGGAAGGGCATATGAATTACCGAGAGTTGCCTGCGGACTCCATTTTTCCGGGAAGAGAGGCCATTGATCAGTATGGACACTATAAAGAAGATATTGCTCTCTTTGCAGAAATGGGATTTAAATGTTATCGTTTTTCTTTCTCATGGTCTCGTATTTTTCCCACAGGTGAGGAGAGAGAACCCAACAAAGAAGGTCTTAAATTTTATGAGGAATTGATTGATGAGCTGCTTCGGTATAAAATAGAGCCAGTAGTAACCATATGTCATTTTGACATTCCGTTGAATCTTGTGGATAAATATGGTTCATGGAGAAATCGAAAAGTAATTGATTGTTATCTCCACTATTGTGATGCGATTTTTTGCTATTTTAAAAATAAGGTGCGGTACTGGATTACCTTCAATGAGATCAATATGCTGATGCATCTGCCTTTTATGGGAGCAGGAATCCATTTTTCCAAGGAGGAGGATGAGGCAGCAGTCAAGTATCAAGCGGCTCATCATGAATTGGTTGCTTCCGCTTATGCTGTAAAGCTGGCTCATGCGATCAATCCAGAGTTTCAGGTAGGGTGTATGTTGGCAGCCGGAAGTGTGTATCCCTATAGCTGCCGACCGGAGGATGTGTGGGAAAGCATAAAGAGAGATAGGGAAAATTATTTTTTCATTGATGTACAAGCTAGAGGAGAATATCCGACTTATGCGAAGAAGCTTTTGGAACAGAAGAAAATCCATCTGGAAATACAACCAGAGGATACTAAAATTCTCAAGGAACATACCGTTGATTTTATTGCACTGTCCTACTATAACAGCCGGTGTGTCCGTGCTGATGGCCAGGGAGAAGCATCGGGAGGAAACGTATTTGCCTCAGCAAAGAATCCTTATCTGGAATGTAGCCAGTGGGGATGGCCTATCGATCCGCTAGGCCTTCGCATTACCTTAAATTCTCTTTATGATCGATATCAGAAGCCATTGTTTCTTGTGGAAAATGGTTTGGGAGCCAAAGATGAGCTAAATGAGAACGGAGAGATTGAGGATAATTATCGAATCGAGTATTTGAAGGCGCATATTAAGGCAATGATAGATGCCGTGGATGAGGATGGAGTAGACTTGATTGGGTATACATCATGGGGATGTGTGGATCTTATCAGCGCCACCACAGGAGAAATGTCAAAGCGATATGGTTTTATCTATGTGGATAGAGATGATAAAGGGAATGGCACAAAAAAACGTATACGTAAGAAATCCTTTGACTGGTATCGGGAGGTTATCAGAACAAATGGAGAGAATTTACAATAGAAAAATGGGCGGAAATGCCGCGACATGGACAGTTAGATGATTAAAAGCTTTGCGGGACAGGGTATGTGAAGGGACTCAAGAGGCTGATAGATTTGCTTAATGCTTATGGAAATCTTTTCTTGCGTGTGCTATAATGAGTGAAGTAATCGGAGAGAAGGGCGCAAGTCTTTGCGATTATGTCTTACGATAAGAGAGAAAATGCCATTCTTGAGGATTTTAAAAGATTACCAATTATAGGCACAATAATGGAAGGCATAAGTAAAATTTGGAGAATATGATATGAGCTTTGGAGTTGGGACATGGATACACGATGCACCAGATACAAAATATAGTGCCAGTGGAAAACAAGCTATTGTCAAACATTTATGCTTTGCCCCGCTTGAAACACGAATATGGTATAAACGAATAGATGGTCAATACTGCTGCGAAATTCATTTCATTGAGGGACTGCAAGCGGGAGAACAATTTGTGGACTTTATTAGCAAATCCGAAATGCTTGAAGTTATTGAAGGCGAGATTGCTCTTTGTAGAAAACACGGCGAAATAAATATGGAAGCTTTACTTCAAGCCGAGAAAGAAAAGATAAATCGATCATAGATTGAGAAATACAACATGGAGCGCTAGTGCTACCGCTGTGAAAGCATAAGAGAAAATTGTTCCATTCCGTTGCTTTACAATTTACATTCCATTATACAACGCATAGCTATAGTATTATCTCTCATTTTATCTTCTATGACATCAACAATCTGAAATCCGCATTTTGAGTAACATTTCTGTGCATTGATATTGTCTTGGTGTGTAATGAGTTTTACAGAACGAAAGCCTTTTTCATGTACTGTTGCAAGTAGTTTTAATAAAACTGCTGTACCAATCCCTTTGTTCTGATATTCTGGTAATATTACTGCCATTTTTAAATAAGGTACTTTATCGGCTGATAGCAGACCATTAAAAGCAAACCAACCTATTTGTTTTCCATCTTTCCAAATAATATATCCATTTTCATCAGGGTCATTTTCCCATGCAAGCACAGCCTCAACCCAATCTTGATTAGTTGTCGGTACTTCATTTAATCTAGCCAAGAGTAAAGGATGGTTCATAAGACTAAATAAGAAATCTGCATCCTGTAGTGTGACCCTTTTAATTTCAAATTTTTCCATATATGCCTCTCACAAAATAAAAATTTTTTGATTTGTAAATTATATTATAGCACTTCTTATATGAATTGTTCTACTGTAATTCTGCTTTATACGAAATAGCAGAGCCAGCCGCCCTCGTCAACGCTCAAGCTAAATGGACTTTGCCCGCCGTTGACAAGGGCGCCTATCTCTGCTTATATGACAGACTACTGTCTTATTGAGTTCGGATGGAAAAAAAACGTCAAAACGCTATTTTAGGTGTTTGAAATCCTAATATAAAAATATTTCGCTGAATGTATAGGAGGATGTTTCATTTCCAGTGCTGTCAATATATCCTCCATTCAAGATTAAGGTTACTTTTCCTTTTAGTTCTGATACATCAAGGATATAAGAATGCCATTCATTGTCAAGATTAGGATATGTTCTGGTTAGCTCCGCAATTCTTTCATTTTGTTCATTATATAGATAGACAGAAGGCTGACCATGATCGGTATTTTTTTTGCCATAAAATACAAGATAACGATAATTATCTATATGTTCAATTACAATTTTAGCTCCTATGTATTCTGTGTTGATTAGATAATCGGCAACACTGACAGGACTGACCGATTCACGTTTCAGACTTCCCATGCAGAGGAGGCCCGGATGTCCTTGATAAGAATCAGGCACCAGTGAAGCATTGGATAGATTTAAATATTCCGTATTTGCCAGAAGATCAACAGGCTCTGTTCCATTTTGTTCTTGGTTAGTTAGTGCATCTGCATAAAAATCATTTTCGTAATCGATCTGTTGATTTAAGCTCTCATAATCAAAGGTTGTGTAAAAGGAAAATTCATCTGCAAGATATTCTTTATAATTATCTTTTGTCAATAAATATTCACCGTGATACATCCATTTGAGCATTAGGCTGTTAATCCATTGACCATAGTGAATGATGTCCTTATAGTGATTGAGATTTGTTGTAATGTCAGTTCGATTGTTGAAGGAATACAGCTTAATATTTTCACATTCCAGTATCAGTTCAATAATATATTGTTCTGCTTCCATATGGCGGTAGATATTACCAGTTTCAACACGCGATTTCCACCAGACAGCGCTGTATGGTGGAAAAAAGTAATAGAAGGTAACATCAGGATATTTTTTTGCAAGGGAAGTCACATTTTTAAGTATATTGTCATGAATAATAGTTTTTTCTTCTTCTGTTAAATGAATTTCATTTCCTGATGGATTTATAGTGATGCCATCAGGACAGACGGTATTAATTCCAAAGGTGTAGGACGCCTGCCAATTTGAATAAACATCAAAAGAGGGGATTCCCGGAACAAAATCCTCTTTATCATTTGCCTGCGTCATGGGATATACGCGATTAAAAATAATACTTTTATTAAATAAATATTTGACATCATTAAAAGGATTATTGTCATAGAGATAAGTGGGGTAGGTTCCTAGATCTGTGCGCATGGTGTCACTGGTGTCAAAAAAACGATCCATGTCCAGTGCTCTTATAATAGTTTTCAGTTCTGGATTTGACTTGAGCGCAATGATTAGATTATCATTTATCTCTTTGTAAGAGCCACCAG
>CAMUFS010000167.1 GCA_947088195.1 uncultured Clostridia bacterium | reverse complement strand
ATGATTCTACACGCATTACAGGTATTCCTCTCTACAAGCTTAAGCTAAAGCCAAATCTATTGATTGGCTGTATTACGCGGGCCGGGCAGGTGATTATCCCCGGTGGTCAGGATATGTTGAAATCGGGTGACACAGTTATTGTGGTGACAACGAATACCGGGCTGCAGGATGTTCATGATATTTTGCGTGAGCAGGCGGGGTAATGACATATGAATTATTCAATTATTATCTATATTATTGGCTATGTTTTACAGATTGAGGGGCTGTTTCTTTTACTGCCCTGTCTGACTGCACTCTGCTATCACGAGAAGAGTGGCTTTGCCTTTTTATTTACGGCTGTTTTATGCTTGCTGCTTGGCAAGGCGGCAACTTTTCGTAAGCCTAAGAATACCGTATTTTATGGAAGAGAGGGATTTGTCACCGTCTCTATGTGTTGGGTGGTCCTCAGTATCTTTGGGTCACTTCCCTTTTTGCTAAATGGAGATATTCCATCTGTTCCAGATGCGCTGTTTGAGACTATCTCTGGTTTTACGACAACTGGATCGACCATTCTTACAGATATTGAGTCGCTGTCCAAATGTTCTTTGTTCTGGAGAAGCTTTACTCACTGGATTGGTGGTATGGGTGTGCTTGTCTTTGTTCTCGCCGTGCTTCCAATCGCGGGCGGTGGCTCCCAGATGTATCTGATGCGTGCGGAAAGCCCCGGACCTTCGGTGAATAAGCTGGTTCCACGAGTAAAAAATACAGCTATGATTTTATATGGGATTTATATTGTAATAACTATTATAGAGATTATTCTTTTGCTAATTGGTGGTATGCCTTTGTTTGATGCGTTGACCTCCGCGTTTGGAACGGCAGGCACGGGTGGATTTGGCATTAAAAATGACAGCTTTGCAAGTTATTCTGTATTCTGTCAGGGGGTTGTCTCAATCTTTATGATTCTGTTTGGCATTAATTTTAATATTTATTATTTATTGCTTTGTAAAAAACATAGACAGGCCTTCCAGTCAGACGAGCTTCGTATGTATCTTGGCGTTATCCTTGCCTCAACGGTGCTTATCGCCTTTAACATTCGCCATCTGTTTCCTGGTTTTCAGGCTGTGCACCATGCACTCTTTCAGGTTGGCTCTATTATCACCACAACAGGATTTGCCACACAGGATTTTAACACGTGGCCAGAGCTTTCCAAGATGGTATTAATATTTTTGATGTTCTTTGGGGCTTGTGCGGGCAGCACAGGAGGAGGTATTAAGATTTCCAGAATCCTGATTTTAATAAAATCAATTAAAAAAGAGCTGTTCTCCATTGTTCATCCAAGAAGTGTGCAGAAAATCCGTGTGGACGGACAGGTGATTGATCATGATGTATTGCGCTCGGTCAATGTTTTTATGGCGGCGTATCTGTTGATTATTATGTTGTCTATCCTTATTGTCAGCTTGGAAAATAAAGATACTACCAGCACAGTCACTTCCGTGATCACCACCTTAAATAATATAGGACCGGGGTTGGAGATTGTGGGGCCTGTGGGAAATTTCTCATCCTTTACAGCACTGTCCAAATTTGTCTTTATGTTTGACATGCTCGCTGGAAGACTGGAAATCTTTCCTCTGTTAATTCTCTTTATGCCAGATACCTGGAAAAAATAAAAAGAAATTTCTTCCTTCGAAATAGAAAATATAGAATTAGAAAGACCGATTATGGACAAAATAAGATATTATTTTAGAAGGGAGTCTGATTATGAAGCAGTTTTCTTATGTAATAAAGGAGCCCGTGGGCCTTCACGCAAGACCGGCGGGATTATTGGTAAGACAGGCAAATGAGTATCACTGTTCTATTACATTAAAAAGTGGAGATAAAACGGCAGATGCTAAGAAAATTCTTGCCGTCACAAATATGGGGGTGACAAAAGGACAGGAGGTCATCTTTTTGCTAGAAGGGGAAGAAGAGGAAAGAGCGTGCGAGGAGCTTAAAAGGTTTATGGAGGAGAATATATAGTGTTGTGTTTCAGCAGAAGGTACTGAGAAAATTGGCTATAGAAATCTATCTTATCAAGCTTTGGCAATACTCAGATACATCTTAGAATGTATAAAATGCACAGGGGATTTACTCTTCCCCTGTGCAAGTGAAAAAATTTGCCGTGTTCTCTGTAATTGAGAAATAAATTTCCTTAATAGGAAAATGCTTATGGCATCACAATATTATAAATTTCTTGCGGTACATAGGCTTCTACAAAAATTCCATCCTCCACATATTCTTCTTTGATAAGCTGGCCGCTCTTTCGTATAAGTTGTATTTTTCCTGCACTTGTGTAGGGATAGGTACAGCTTATATAAATCTTTTGTTCTCGCAATAATTCTTCTATGGTGTGGAGCAGCTCATCGAGTCCCACATCTTTTTTTGCCGCTATAGAGAGTGTTTTATCTGCGTTGAAATCCCGCAGAATGACAGGCTCAGACAATTTATCCTGCTTGTTAAAAAGAGTGATCACAGGTTTATTCTGAATACCTAATTGCTTCAGTGTCTCATATACTACATGCATCTGGGCATCCATCTGTGGATTGGAGCAATCCACAACATGAAGCAGCAGATCTGCATATTTGGCCTCCTCCAGAGTACTGCGGAATGCTTCAATCAGATGATGGGGAAGCTTGCGGATAAAGCCTACCGTGTCAGTGAGCAGCAATTCCTGCCCGCTGGGAAGGGACAGATTCCTTGTCGTGGGATCTAACGTTGCAAAAAGCTTGTCCTCCTCAAGAACACATGCCTGTGTTAAATGATTGAGAAGGGTGGATTTGCCAGCATTTGTGTAGCCCACAATAGCAGCGATGGGAGCATGATTTTTGCTTCGTTGTTTGCGTGTCACCTGCCGTTGTTGCTTTATCTCATTCAGCTCTTTGTTGAGATGAGAGATTCTGTCACGGATAAGACGGCGATCGGTCTCCAGCTTTTTCTCTCCGGGTCCTCTCGTTCCAATTCCACCTCCAAGGCGGGAGAAATTTTTAAGTCCAATTAACCGAGAGGAACGATATTTAAGCTGTGCAAGCTCCACTTGAAGTTTTCCTTCACTGGTGCTGGCATGTGCCGCGAAAATATCAAGGATTAAAAGTGTGCGGTCAATAATTTTAACATTTAGTGCCTCTTCCATATTTTTAAGCTGTGCCGGCGACAGCTCATCATCACAGATCACCACATCTGCCTGTGTCTGATCAATAAAAGCCTGTAATTCCTCAATCTTTCCTTTGCCAAGGTAGGTGCCCGGATGGATACTTTCCCGGTTCTGTACTATCCTTCCTACACAGACAACCCCTGCTGTTTTGGCAAGATCCTCTAATTCATCTAAGGAAGCTTCTGTGTCGTCCTGATCGGATGTACATACGCCTGCCAGAATAACACGTTCTACCTTCTGCTTTGTTTCATATAATAATTCTGCCATATTTCCTCATTTCTGCACTGCTTTCTGCGCACGACAAGCCTGTGGATGCAGTGCGGACACAAGCTTGTATACAATATAACTATTATCTGCTTTTTAGGAATTCATATTCCTTGATTGCCTGCGCATCATCAGGATAGGAGTCAATGTACGCTTTGAATTTTTCCTTGGCCGTATTAAAATCCAACATATATTCATAAGTAACTGCCTCATTAAAGGCCAAGGATTTCCTTGCACTTAGATCGTTGCATCCAAGGCCGGACTGAAAATAATTTAGCGCCTCCTGATAAGCTCCCTCCTCGAAGCGCATCATGCCAAGCTGATTGTAGACATCTCCATTGTCAGGGCTTGATTCCAGATATTGCTGAAAGGTAAGAAATGCCTGTGTGGTGTCTCCGGTTGCCATATAGATTTTTCCGAGATAGAGATTGGACTCAGGATTGCGGGGTTCCTTTAAAAGATAAGAGATCGCGTTGGTGTAATCACCCAAATAATAATAGATCTTACCTTTGGAGAAGTTGTCCTCCTTCTTTCCCAGATCTAGTTTTAAGGCTTCCTGAAGGTAAAAGCTGCCTTCTTCCTCTGCCCCATATTGGCTTAGTGCCTGATAAATATTCAGATACAGGGTATAGCTATTTTTTTGGTTTTCAATCGCATGAGAGAAGTCTGACTTGGCGGACTCCATTTCATTATTAAGAAGATAAGAGCATCCACGAAGATAATAATGCTCTGAGGGCTTATAGCCAACTTTGAGGAGAATGGTATAGGTATCGATTGCCTTTTTATAGTCTCCGCTTTTAGATTCTGCCACTGCCCGATAATCAAGAATATCATACTCCATATTCCCCACAAAGCCTTCAGCAAGATGGAGTGCCTGCTCTAGTGCCAGGATGGCATTTTCATAGTCATTGAGCGCGATGTGGATAATGCCCTTGGAGCGGTAGGCAGATTGGTTTTTTGGTTCTAGATCCAAAGCAAAGCCAATCTGAGTCAATGCATTTTCATATTCACCTGTCTCCACATATGCCATAGCGAGGTTGATATAATAATCAGCTTTTCGGTTGTCCTGCGTGATGGCAGCGGAGTAGGATTTAATGGCAGTGGCATAATCCTTTTTCTGGTAAGCTTCCATTCCTGTCTGATTGCTTTTTTCTCTCTTATTGCTGCAGCCACTCAGAGAGAGGGCTGTTGAGATAACAATAAGAAAAAGGGTTTTTTGTATGTAATTCTTAATCATAGTAATCCTCCATATAAATGAAATGTTATTAAAATGTTGCATGTCAGCAAAGCACATAAGTGGGTTCTTTAAATGGCATTTGCCAAACTGTAACAATTTATAGTATATCAACTAAAAACAAGGTTTACAACTGATTTTCTCAATGTTATGATAAAATGGCAAAATGGTTAATGGTGTTTATGGATTCATGTTTGGAGAGGGGCCGCCCAGAAATCTGCCTATAGCCAATTCTCTGAGCGGCTCCCTCTCTCGAAAATGATTCCATAAATTTGTTTTCAGAAAAAAGTTATAAACTGGTGGATAGAGTATAAAAAAGTGAGGATGTAGTATATGAATGTGATTGCAGCAGTAGATAGGAATTGGGGGATTGGGTTTCAAAATAGACTTTTGGTTCGTATTCCGGCGGATCAGCAGTGGTTTTATCAGACCACGAAGGGGAAAGTGATTGTGGTGGGAAGAAAGACACTTGAGACATTTCCAAATGGTCTGCCTCTTCCCTCCAGACGAAATATTATATTATCAAAGGACCCCAAATTTTGTGTGAAGGGTGCCCAGATTGCTCACAGCGTGGAGGAGACGCTTGAGCTTCTTGCAGCTTATCGAAGTGAAGATGTCTTTGTTGTAGGAGGAGAAAGTATATACCAACAGTTTTTGCCGTACTGTGATGTGGCGCATATTACAAAGATTGCGTATACATATGAGGCGGACGCATATTTTCCAAGGCTTGATCAGATGACAGAGTGGGAGCTTACCGGTGATAGTGAAGAGCAGACATATTTTAGTCTGGAATATTCCTTTCAGAGATTTGAGCGCAAAAAGTCTTGACAATCGGTAAGGATTGGAAGATAATAGTGCAAAGAAACAAGCTGTATATGAAATCTGTAAGGGAAGGAAGTATGAAAGATGTTGAATATTAGAATTGAGAAAACTAAGAATCCGAAGCCAATTCCGGGTGCGGATAATCCGTTGGTGTTTGGAACAATTTTTACGGATCATATGTTTATGATGGATTATGAGGAGGGAAAGGGATGGATAGATCCAAGGATTATTCCTTATCAGCCACTCTCTTTGGAGCCTTCCTGCATGGTATTTCATTATGGACAGGAGATGTTCGAGGGATTGAAGGCATATAAGGCAGCAGATGGAAGAACTTTGCTGTTCCGCCCGAACAAAAATATTGAGCGTGCCAACAGAACAAATGAGAGAATCTGTATTCCGAAAATTCCTGAGGAGGATTTTCTTCAGGCAATCAAGGCAGTGGTAAAGATGGATGAGGCTTGGATTCCTGAGAGAGAGGGCACATCCTTGTACATTCGGCCATTTATTATTGCTACCGATCCATTTCTTGGAGTGCGTCCGTCCCATACGTATAAATTTATGATTATTTTGTCTCCTGTGGGCGCTTATTATCCTGAGGGACTTAATCCAGTTAAGATCTGGATTGAGGATGATTATGTGAGAGCTGTCAGAGGAGGACTTGGAGAGGCAAAAACAGGTGCTAATTATGTTGCAAGCATGAAGGCGCAGGATAAGGCTCATCAGGGAGGCTATTCTCAAGTGCTCTGGCTTGACGGTGTGGAAAGAAAGTATATTGAGGAAGTTGGCGCTATGAATATTTTCTTTAAGATTGGTGGCACAGTGATCACACCAAAATTAAATGGAAGTATTTTATCTGGTGTTACAAGAGATTCTGTTATTCAGCTTTGCAAGATGTGGGGACTTCCGGTGGAGGAAAGAAGGATATCCATTGATGAAATATATGAGGCATATAAGGCAGGAACACTGGAGGAGGTATTTGGCACTGGGACAGCGGCGGTGATTTCTCCTGTAGGTGAATTGAAGTGGGATGAGCATATTATGCCGGTCCGTGATGGCGGTATTGGCGAGTACAGCCAGAAATTATATGATACTGTGACAGGGATTCAGCTTGGAAAGCTGGAGGATACACTTGGCTGGACCGTTGAGGTAAAATAGGCGAGGAGAATTGATATAAAAAATTGCTGACTGCTGTGTGGCGGCCGGCAATTTTTTATATGCATGGGCACCCAAAAAAGTATGTCAGCCAAGATAAAGGGTGTCCGGCGCGTGAGTAGGCGAGGAAAGCATCCTCTACTCAATTTATAATGAGTATACTTTATACAAAACATCTTTATAGGCTATTTGTGATTGTGGGGTGGTTGAATCATATTCTAGAAGGGTCCGCCCAGAGAATTGGCTATGGTCCTCTGTCACC
>CAMUFS010000166.1 GCA_947088195.1 uncultured Clostridia bacterium | reverse complement strand
CTTGCCAAAAAAAGCAACAACTTTTTATTCTTTTCTATTTTCTGCTTCTCTTTCTTTTATATACTTCACCAATTTGACATCCTCTATCTTAATATGTAAAATCAGCCAATCTCCCATTTCACGATTTACCCTGCCAAGCAAAGACATGCTGGGTCCCTCCTTTTTAAGCCTCTCACAAAGCGCCTGCATTATCTTTGTAAATTCTTGGTGTAATTCTTTGTGATGCTCATATTCAGGATACTGACACGCGATCTGTAAATCCTCCTCCGCGCCAAAATGCTTCTGTGTATAATCCATAAGAAAATCTATGGTATGTTCTAGCTCCTTATATCCCTCGCCTCTTGCTGAGGCATCCAAAAGCTCATTATAAGCCTCTATTAATGCTTTATGTTGTTTATCCACAATTTCATGGCCTGTCTCCAAATTACTTGTCCACACATATTTCATCAATCTATCTCCTTTTCTATAATTTGTCTCCATATCTCTTCCTTAAATCCTGGACACACTCCTGACTTTGAAACAAGAAGCGGGCGCTTTACAAGCATTCCATCCGTCGCCAAAAGCTCCACCTGTTCCTCCTCACTCATAGAAGAAAGCTTATCTTTTAAGCCGAGCTCTTTGTACTTTAACCCACTTGTATTATAAAATTTTTTGATTGGCAGACCACTCTCCTTTATCCAGCAGGTTAGCTCTTCCTTTGTCGGATTCTGCTCTGTAATATGTCTGTCCTCATAAGTAACATTCTGCTGATCCAGCCATTTTTTTGCCTTCTGACAAGTACTACATTTGGGATATTCCAACAATAACATCCGTGTGCTCCTTTCTTTTATCTAATCCACTAAAATATGTTTAAAAAATGCTTTCTGCCAGATGTGCACCACAAATCTCACATAAAGCCTCTACATACCTATATAAAATAAAAACTTATTCTGCATGAAATCGAGTAGGAGAATTCTTCCCCTACTCGTCGTGTGGGATACATATTGTATCAACAACCTTATTTTCTCAGGTATTTTTAAGCATACCAAAACTGCCGCACACCTTGTGCGGCAGCCCTCTTTATTCCACTTCCAGCCCACATGCTCTCGCGGTGCCTTCATATATCTTCCGTGTCTCCTTATCCTTAAAAAATATCGGATACCGAAGCCCATAATTTCCCCAAAGGGTACAAAGATACTTTCCAAAATAAAATGTACTAAATAGAATCTCTCGTGCTGTCACTCTGGACACCAATGGTATCCATCTTTCTGTCAACGGATAATAGATTGCCTGTGTATGCTCCATATCCATAAGCTTTTCTTTCTCCGACGGTGTCAGGTTTTTTAAGAATTTCTTTCTGCCCTCTTCCTCTAACCTGCTATAATAACAGTCAAAGAAAGAATTTTCTTCCCCATTCATCGAAAGGGCACATTCAATAAATTCTCTATAATTTTCTTCCGTTCCGCTTAAAATTGCATAATCGTACTTCCTGAAACCCTCTTCAATATTGGAAATATGTAAAAGGTTCTTCTGTAAAAACTCTTGATCGCTAATGCCCTTCATAGATATTCCCCCTAACCTAATATACTCCTCTGCACGAACAGTATACTATCGTTAGTGTAACATACCCCTGTTAAAAAAGCAAGCCCTCAAGGAGTAGAATGTTTTATCTCAAATTCTTCTGTAGCTGGAGAGCCCTGCCATACATTTCCATCCGAACGATAATATTTCCGTATAACGGAACCATCTGCTTTTGTATAGTCAATCACAAAAATCTGCCCTTCCTCCACTGTCATTGGATAATTATTATATGGCAGCATATCACCTGTGGTCGGACAATCTTTAAAATCATTATATGCATTTTCTAAACGCCAGTATTCCCTGCACTGATAATCGGGAAAGATCGCTGACAAATCAGATTTACCAAAATATAATGCTTCGTATTCTTTATTTTCAATTTGAATTTTTTCAATATTAACAGGCTCTTCCCTTTGTGCTAATTGAGTCAAATCCTCCGAAATAACAGAAGATTTATAATATCTGCTAAGTTGGTTTGCCATACTAGGAACGGTGTTTGTTGCATAATCCAGCGCATGTATTCCTGTATGTGCTGAACCATATATGCCCATAATATCAACACCATTTATTTTCTTATATTCACGCATAAAATTTCTGGTCATAGTATTTTCACGATATACCTCATCTGAGTGTGCATAGTAGTATTTTCCTTGGTCGATAGCTTCTTTGGCCAACCAATATTTTTCCGTATTATTCTGCCCATTCTCGTTAAGATATGTTACATATCGCTCTCCTGTAGTAGCATACTGATGACCAACATCTGTGCCATGAAATATTGTCTCTGGAAAGCGCTCCTTGATCTGTTGATAAAATTCCTTTATTTCTGGGGTATGTATCGCTGTCTTCTCCCAGTCGTTATACAGCTCATTGAATATATCATCATTATCTGACTGCATCCAGATATTTAAAAATTCTGCTGTATAGTAGGGAAGCTCTACAAATAAATCTCTCATGCCATATTCAGAATAATAATTTTCCCAAAGCTGCAATTCCTTTTCTAATATTTCTTTTATTCCATGTTGTTCACCATACAAAAAAATATGTCCTGCCTCTTGCTGTGTTGTATTGGAATACGCATAGACCTGACAGCTTATATTAAAATTTCCCTTATGGTTTGAAGCCATAATTTGGGCTGTTACTTTTCCAAATATAGGAACTTCAAAGCGATTGGTTCCAATATTTTCCTGATAGAATAAAACAGCTCCACCTTCGTCTTTGATTTCAATAGAAATTGTCCCATCCTCTGTTTCTGTATCAATTTGTAGTATATTTTGTAATTCTTCTGGATACAAAGTATGTTGTATCGTTCCATTCAAAAGAATATAGGTCCCTGACCAATTTTGCCGCTCTTCCTTTCCGTTGTACCCGATTTTTGTTATACCATGTGTATTAAGTCTTACTATTATAATTGCTATCATTGCAATCGCCATGATAATTATGATTGTTTTTTTATTTATGAATTTCCATTTCATCTCTATCACTCCTCTATCTGTGCCGTTTCTTCTCTTATATAGTATAACACACTTCTTCTCAATAGTCACTTTTCCGCTTTCACGAAACGGAAATGGAAGGATACAACATTATTTTGAAAAAATTGAGTTATATCTTGACAAATATAGTAATCCTATGATATTGTATTTAACATACCGACGGTCGGTATTTAGTTTGTGTCCGTGCTGCTTCCACAAACTTTTATCCTACCTAAGCAGCGCAGAAATGAGGATATTATATGAAACAAAAATTATTTACAAAAGATTTCACATTAGTAGTGATCGGTCAGATTATTTCTTTGTTTGGCAACGCTGCCATTCGTTTTGCCCTGCCATTATATCTTTTAAATCTATCTGGCTCTTCTGCCCTTTATGGCACTGTCACAGCGTGTGCATTTATTCCTGCCATCTTATTATCTCCTGTCGGGGGTATTATTGCTGACAGGGCAAATAAGAGAAATATTATGGTCATCCTAGATTTTTCAACAGCAATTATTATCCTGGCATTTTCTCTGTTGATGGACCAATTCAATATTATCTTATTGCTTGTGATAACGTTAATGCTTTTATATGGCATTGCAAGTGCTTACCAGCCGTCTGTACAGGCAAGCATACCTATGCTGATGAGTCAGGAATATTATATGCAGGCAAATTCGATCATCAATACAATCAGTTCCTTCTCCTCTCTTATGGGACCTATCCTTGGAGGAATTTTATATAGTATCTATGGTTTAAAGCCTATCCTGTGGATTTGTATCCTATGTTTTTTGTTTTCTGCCATTATGGAAATATTTATTCACATCCCATTTCAGAAGCAAAATGTACATACTAATATTTTTAAGACAATCCAAAGTGATTTTACAGAAAGTATTCGATTTGTGAGAAAAGAAAAACCTATTCTTGGCAAAGGAATGTTTGTGGTCTGTGGCATTAATTTATTTTTATCTGCCATGATTATCGTCGCATTGCCCTACTTAATTACAGAAGTGCTTCCACTGGAAAAAACATGGGCAAATACACTTTATAGCTTTGCACAGGGCGCACTGGCAGCCGGAGGTCTGACAGGTGGCATCTGTGCTGGTATTTTTGCACATAAATTATCCATTAAAAATTCAGGAGCCATTTTAACTTTTTGTTCTATCTGTGTATTTCCTATGGGTTTGGCACTTATGTTATCTTCCTCCGCATTTATTAACTATCTCATTATCACAGTATGTTGTTTTATCATTATGGTATTTTCCACTATTTTTTCTGTGCAGATGATGTCATTTATACAGACGGAAACTCCACCAAATCTCATTGGAAAAGTAATTTCTGTGATTCTTACTGTCTCTATGTGTGCACAGCCATTAGGCAATGCATTATATGGAATTTTATTTGAGATATGTAATGGTTTTGAATATATTGTGATTTTATTTGCAGGTTTTCTCTCACTTATCATTGCATTGCGAACCAAACACATTTTTGTAAGTCATTAGAAATTTGAAGAATTTTTGTTGTCATTTCTAAAAAAAATTTGCACAGAGAGCTATCTATAACCTTCTGTGCAAATCTCTAAATTAAAAGAATTTTAGAACTTGTTTCTGTTTTTACAATTTAAAATGTTTCATCCAACAGCTCCTGATAAAATTGGCTGTAATCTGTTCTTTTCTCTTTAATACATTTGATCGCGGAGGATGGGTGGCTATTTAAAATTCCAGTGAGAAGATACGGCAGATCATACCCCCAGACATTGCCCTCTGCCTTAAGCTTTAGGATATGTTTCTCCACAAATTCCATAACTGGAATAAGATTATACTTAGGATTACGAAGAAATCCTAACAAAGATTCAAGATAACAGTTGCCCGCTCCCCTTCCCATTCCACTTACAGTCGCATCCAAAAGGCTTGTTCCCAGCGACAGCGACTCTATGGTATTTGCAAACGCAAGCTGCTGGTTATTATGTGCATGAATCCCGATCTTCTTTCCCGATTTTGCGCCTATCTCCAAGTATTTGCTGGTCAGACGCCGAATCTGCTCTGGATAAAATGCTCCAAAACTGTCCACCAGATAAATGGCATCCACACTGCTCTTGGAAAGTATCTCAAGCCCATTGTTCAGATCGTCCTCATTTACCTTTGATACAGCCATAATATTGACTGTGGACTCATACCCTTTTCTCTTTGCATCCTCTATCATTGCAACCGCCGCCGGAATGGTATTTGTGTAGGTTGCGACGCGAATCATATCAATCGGACTATCCTTTCTGGGAAGAATGTCCTTCTTATAATCCGTTCTTCCAACATCCGCCATCACGGATATTTTAAGATCTGTCTTATTATCGCCAACCACCGCACGAATATCCGAATCCTTGCAGAATTTCCATGGACCAAAATCTTTTTCCTGAAAAATTGCCCTCGACGCCTTGTAACCAAATTCCATATAATCGACACCTGCCGCCACATTCATATGGTACAAGTCCTTTACAAATTCATCTGAAAAATAAAAATTATTAACCAGACCACCATCTCGAAGCGTGCAATCCACCACCTTAATATCTGGTCTAAAGGAAACTAAGGTTCCATTTGTCTGCTGTAATTCCATTTTTCCATCCTCCTCAAGCTTTATTTTCTCTCCAAAAGCGGCTTAATACTTCTCTCCACCGCTCTTAATATTATAACAAAAATTGCTGTATCTATCGGCCACATAACAGCATTTTTCATAATTCGCGCAGGCAGAAGCACCATAAATGCCTTTCCATAGAGCATGGAGATCCACAATGTATTAAAGCCACAATTAACAATTAGCTTTACCAAAAAACATGCTGCTGCCACTCTCCACACTTTAACGGGCTTTCTGTAAAGAAAAGAACCATATATAACGCCGCCTAACATTGCGTCAAAGGTAAAGCCCGGAAAAAATTGTCCATCTGGTTTAATCAAGAATTTCAGCAGGTCCAATGTTCCGCCGAAAATTCCTCCCACCACAGGTCCGAACAGAAAGTCTACCACACGATTTGGGATTCCTGAAAAACCAATTTTAATATATGGGCCAATATTGATGGACGTCATATATCCCAAAATAATTGCCAATGCGGCGAGAAGGCCACACATAACAACCGTGCGAAGGCTTGCAAACTCTCGGAATGATTTTGCCACAATAGATTCTGAAAATTTGTGCATAAAAATATACCTCCTTTGCAGCGCCTGTTACTACATAAGAGGTATAAAATGCCCCTGTCTATGTAGCAGCGGGATGCGGGGCATGTAACCGCAAGATTTCCTTTTCGTCCAGATGGCAACTCCCTGTCCATCCAGCACTTAACGCACAAGCCCCTACTCTGCTTCTTATTATTTGTTACAGTATAGCACATATCTCAAAATATGCAAGCTAATATTACATGTCACTAGGGTGCTTTACTGTTCTTCCCTACTTTTTCTCATATTCTCTCCAACGGCAGGTTTTCCATTCTTCTCGCAAAACATGGCTGTGAAATCACACATTTTGATATTTCACAGCCTATGATAAATAAAGCAAAAGAGCTTCCAAATGAGCTGCTTGTCAAAATTATCAAAGATCCAGAGCAGCGTTCCGACTTTTTAGATTTTTGTCACTGTTATGATTCTAATCCATTTATATGCGGCATGGGAAAAGATAACCTGTTAGCACAAGGTGAACTTTTATCTCTCTAAAAATATCAGGGAAAAAGGATATAACACAAGGGAAAGCCCAAGGGCAAACTCGTACATCACAAGTTCATGCTCATGTTCCCTATCGCATACTTTATATAAAACGTCTTTATAGGGTATTTGTGATTGTGGGGTGGTGAATCATATTCTAGAAGGGTCCGCCCAGAGAATTGGCTATGGTCCTCTGTC
>CAMUFS010000165.1 GCA_947088195.1 uncultured Clostridia bacterium | reverse complement strand
TGATGTACCAACGCAAAAAATTTTGTTGGACATTTGTTGGACTTCCGGTGTTTTTGTTGTACTCGAAAATCCGCATCACACTCAATAATTTCAGTCGAATTTTGAATTTTAATCACTTAACAACACACGTTTTCTTTCTATCATTTCCCCGATTCTCTCGATATATTGGGCAACTTCCTTGACATTCTCGCACCGTTCGATCCGACCGTCAGGATATATCCGCTTCGATATGCTCCCGGCACCGCAAGCGACTATGGTCTGTTTCTCTTCCATAATCAATATATTATATATCCCGGCTTTCCCCTTTTTGGCATATCCTACATTTTCTAAATTCCCCGCCATATTTTTCTGCCGATACAGATAATATGGCTGCAAGTCCATTTCTCTAGCATAGCTCTCCATCATATATGCCGTTTTTTCATCTAGCACACCAGTGCAGTTTTTATATTCCTCCCACAATTCATTTAATTTGGAGGCTCTTTTTATTGCAAGTGCATGGACTGTAACACTATCTGGCTTCAATTTCGCAATCTCTTGCATGGTATATTCCATCTCCTCATAGGCTTCTTTCGGAAGCCCACTGATCAGATCCATATTAATATTGTCAAATCCACACCTTCTTGCCAGATAAAATGATTCTTTTACCTGTTCTATTGTATGCTTTCTCCCTATCCGATCTAGTGTGGCTTGGTTCATCGTCTGAGGATTGACGGAAATACGACTGACACCATGCTTCTTTAACATCAAAAGCTTCTCCTCCGTAATGCTGTCTGGACGTCCTGCCTCCACAGTAAGCTCTTGACAATAAGTAAAATCAAACGATTTCTCTATCTCCCCTAACAACCTATCAAGCTGCATAGGGGTCAGCGTTGTAGGTGTACCGCCTCCTATATATATGGTATTCAGCTTTCTGTCCCTCATGGTATCTGCCACAAAACGGAGCTCCTTGCATAAAGCATCCAGATAAACATCCACCTGACGTTCCCAGACTTTTATAGGATAAGAAGTAAAAGAACAATACAGACATCTAGTAGGGCAAAATGGAATCCCTACATATAAGCTATATCCCTTTTGATAATCAATCTCTTTTAAAATCTCGTATTCTCTCTCTGCAATCTCGATGCTTAATGCTGTCTTTTCTTTTCCTGCAAAATATGTATTCTGCATATATTCTGTGATCTCCTCCACAGATTTTCCATCTGCCAGCATTGCAAAAGGAACCTTAGTTGGGCGAATCCCTGTAAGAGTCCCCCATGGAAGTGTTTTGCCTGTGTGTGAAGCCAACAACTGATACAACACACGTTTTAATGCATTTTTTCTATCCTTGCGGTCAAGCCCAGCGACAGAGATATTTTTAGCTGCGATGGATTTCTCCCCCGCAGCTTCTTGTATTACCACTGAAATAGAATCTGGCTGGTATACCACTTTAACACAAAGCCCATCACAGCCATCCGATACTCTTATCACCTCTTCGCATGGAAAAAATGCCTTGATAAGAGAATATATATCATACTCAAAATTTTCTTCACTTAATTCTAAGCCTATCATCTTTCTTCTACAGTACCCCCAATTATAGCTTTTTACTGCCTTCCGGCCACTGGATTATAACTCTTTTCATGTTCTATTGTGGTTGGTTCCCCATGACCAGAGTATACAGGTATATTATCGGGAAGAATAAAAAGCTTTTCCCTAATAGAATGAACCAGTGCCGATGTGCTACCTGTCGGAAAATCTGTTCTTCCCACACTCTCCTCAAAAAGAGTATCCCCGCTTAATAAGAATTTATCTTCTGGAAAATAATAACAACAGCTTCCTTTTGTATGTCCCGGCGTCGCGATCACTTGAATTGAAAAATCAGCAATGGAAAGATTTTCTCCATCCTTTACTAATATATCAGGTGTCACCACAAAGCTATCTGCAAACATGGCTGATAAATTGTAAGTGGTATTCTCTAATACCTCTTTTTCCTCCCGAAGACAATAAACCGGACAATGATATTTCTCTCTTAATTCCGCCACCGCTCCAATGTGATCAAAATGACCATGTGTCAGCAAAATAGCCTGCGGCACAAGATCGCCCTCCTCGATTATTCTGCTTATCTTAAGCGCTTCCTCCGCTGGGTCCACAAGCAGAGCATTTTTTGTCTCTGCATTATAGATCAAATAGCAATTCGTCCGCATCGCTCCCGCCAAAATACGCCGCATCAACGTCTGTCCCATCAACCGCTCGTCCTTTCAATATCTATAATACTTTCCACATTTCTAAGCTTATCCACAAGCCTGTTTAATTCTTCTTTCCCTTGTATCTCAAACGCCATATTGATTGTCGCAATTCCCTGTTTACTGGTGCGGCTGTTCAATGCTTTCACATCTATCTGACGCTCAGTCAGAATCTTTGAAATATCTGCAAGGATTCCCGTCCTATTATTCGCAATTATCTTGATCTCTGCCTGATAATGTTCCTGATTGGAGCTTCCTGCTGTCTCCTGCCACTCCGCATCGATCATTCTCGCTCGATCAATCTCTGGAAGATTAATCATATTAACACAATCGGTCCGATGAATGGAAACTCCTCTCCCTCTTGTGACAAAGCCCACAATCTCATCACCCGGCACCGGAGAACAACATCTGGAAAAACGCACCGCCACATCATGAATCCCCTTTACCACAATCGCGCTCTCTGACTTTGCAACCTTTACCTTGCTCTCCTTATTCTCCTTTGAGCCGGAAGAGATCGCTTCTAGCACCTGTGCGTCTGTCATTTCCTTCTTGTGCTTCTTTTCATACTCCTCCACAAGCTTATTGACAATCTGACCTTCCTTTAAGCCTCCATGCCCAAGCGCAGCCATCACGGACTCCCAGTCACGGAAGCCATATTTTTTCAAAACCTTCTCCACAAACTCAGGCTTTACAATATCGCTCTGGACAATACCCTTTGCCTTGCAGTATTTCTCCATCATCTCCTTGCCCAGAACAATATTATCTTCCTTAAGTTCTGCCTTAAACCATTGGTTGATCTTATTCTTTGCCTGTGTGCTCTTTACCATATTCAGCCAATCACGGCTGGGTCCCTTGGAATTTTGTGAAGTGATAATCTCCACCTGATCTCCATTTTGAATCACATAGTCAATCGGAACCATTCGGCCATTCACTCTCGCACCCACCATCTTATTGCCGACCGCACTGTGGATACTATAAGCAAAATCAATAGGATTGGAACCATTTGGAAGATTTTTGACATCGCCTGACGGTGTAAAGCAATAAATGCTCTCTGAAAATAGATCTAGATCACTTTTCAGAAGACTCATAAATTCCTTATTGTCTGACATATCACGCTGCCATTCCAAAATCTGGCGCAGCCAGCTTAACTTTTCCTCCTCGCTTCTCGCCACATCCTTGCCGGTAATGCCCTGTTTATATTTCCAATGTGCAGCAATTCCATATTCCGCCGTCCGATGCATCTCCATCGTTCGTATCTGAATCTCAAATGGCTGCCCGTTAGAGGCGATCAACGTTGTATGCAGAGACTGATACATATTTGGCTTTGGCATGGCAATATAATCTTTAAATCTGCCCGGTATCGGCTTATAATGCTCATGGATTACACCCAAAGCCGCGTAACAGTCCTTGACATCTTTGACAATAATGCGCACCGCAAATAAATCATAGATCTGATCGATCGTCTTATTTTGATTTACCATCTTGCGATATATACTAAAGAAATGCTTGATTCGTCCATCCACTCTCGCCTCAATGCCGCCCTCCGTCATCTCCTCCTGCACATCATTGATAATGGACTGTACAAACTCCTCTCTGGACTTCTTTGTCAGAGCAATCTTTTCAACCAAATCATAATAGGCTTCTGTCTCCAGATACTTTAAAGACAAATCATCAAGCTCAATTTTAATTTTAGAAATACCAAGACGCTGTGCGATCGGTGCATAGATATCCATGGTTTCTCTGGCGATCTCCTTTTGCTTTTCCGGTCTTTGATACTGAAGCGTCCGCATATTGTGCAGACGGTCAGCAAGCTTAATCAGAATCACGCGGATATCCTTTGCCATAGCAAGAAACATCTTTCTTAAATTCTCTGCCTGAACCTCAATTCGATCCATGGAGTACGACAACTGTGTCAGCTTCGTGACGCCATCCACCAGCAATGCCACTTCCTCGCCAAAGATCTCAGACAATTCCTGCTTTGTCATAACCGTATCTTCCACCACATCGTGCAGCAGCCCTGCCGCTATCGTCTCCTTATCAAGCTCCAGCTCCGCAAGAATAATCGAGACACATAGTGGATGAATAATATAAGGCTCCCCGGATTTGCGGAGCTGCCCTTCATGTGCATCCTTTGCCACCTGAAAGGCTTTTTCTATCATCTCCAGATCGGTGGATGGATGATACTTAAGAATCTCCTTTATCAAAGAATCATAAAGCTCCGCCGGATCAGTAAAATCTGCCGGCTTTAGCAGAGAATCACTATCCGAGGCAGCCGTTACTTTGCTTTCTTTCTCAACCAGATTCCAATTATTTTTCTCTGCCATAAGATCCACCTTCCTGTTTTTTATTTCTAAAACCAAATTACATTCTGTACATAAGTATATCGACTTCCGTCGAAAAATGCAAGTATATGTTACAATGCAGCTTTAGAGCCAGGGTTACTATTATACCATAACCATCACAGATTTCGTATCCATGTTCCTGCAAGCTCTATCCATCCCTGTACCTCAGGGATAATAGTATTGTTTCCTTTTGATGTTGTCTCAGCATTTGCAAGGGAAAGTCCATGACTTCCTCTAGGATAAATATGAAGCTCAAATGGCACCTTTTTCCTGCGCAGAGCGGAGGCAAAAAGCATACTGTTCTCCACCGGAACACTGCCATCTTCATACGTGTGCCAGATAAATGCAGAAGGAGTCTCTTCCGTGACCTGCTTCTCTAATGATACCAAATCCTCATACTCCTTCTTATCTCCAAGCAGGGACACAATAGAACCTCTATGTGCAAATTCCCCTGATGTAATAACAGGATAACACAAGATAAGTCCAGACGGTTTTATTATCTCTGGCTTTGTATCAAGTGTCTGATACAAAAACTCTCTATTATAAAAAACACCCACACTTGCTGCCAGATGACCCCCTGCCGAAAAGCCAAGAACAATTACCTTGTCAGGATTCACATGCCATTTATTCGCATTTTCCCGTATTGTCATCACCGCCTTTGCCGCCTCAAGCTGTGGTCTTGGAAAGACTGCTGCCGGCGCGCAAGTATAATAAAGCACAAATGCCTGAAACCCCATGGCATTCATCTGAACAGCGACCGCCTCTGCCTCTCTGTCCGAGGTACGCTGGTAACCTCCTCCCGGACAGATAAGCACTGCTGGACGCACGCGGTTCTCATCGATCGCCGGATAATTATCCAGCACATAAGTAACAAGGTATGGATGACATTTTCCTTCATTATTTCCATCAATTACCAGTTCTATTCTCTCACAAATCATATTGCTCCTCATTTCTGTGGTTCTTATATATAAAAGCTTTGAATCACAATATATAGGAAAAGGCAGGGCATTGCCTACCTTACCTAATTATCACTATTTTCCATCGTAACAAATAATAGACGCTATCTCCTTGCCTTCTAAGCGCTCTCTTCCTCTTAATCCGGCCAGCTCCATCAAAAATACAATTTTAACTACCTCACCGCCAAGCTGCTCTACCAGCTTAATAATTGCCTCTATCGTGCCTCCGGTTGCAATTAAGTCGTCAATAATCACTACCCTCTGCCCTGGCTTAATGGAATCCTTGTGCATCTCTATGGTAGCGCTGCCATATTCCAGATCGTAGCTCATCTCCACTGTCTCACAGGGAAGCTTTCCCTTCTTTCTCACGGGAACAAATGCTTTACGCATATTGTACGCAATCGGCACGCCAAAAATAAAGCCTCTCGATTCTGGACCTACAATCACATCAAATTCTACATCCTTTAATGTCTCCTGCATCTTATCAATCGCAAGATGCAGGCCCTCTGCATCCTGAAGAACCGATGTGACATCCCGAAAGATAATTCCCTTCTCTGGAAAATCTGGTATACTTCTCACATATTCCTCAATACTTTTCATAACTTCTCAGCCTCCCTGTACTTCCTAATTAGATATTCTTTGGCAAATTCCACATTCTCCGGCTTTGTGCCCTCAAGAAGAATATGAATCAATGGTTTATGTGTCTTTACAAGGCTCATAAGCAGATTATAGTTAAGGATACCCTCCCCGGTGATCTTACTTATCACTTTTCCATCCTCAATCACAAAATCTTTGGAATGGATTGCCACAATCTCATTCCCAACCAGTTCAAATGCTTCCCGCAGCATTGTATCCTGATCTTTATAATTATCCACTGAGATCACATTTACCGGATCAAAAATAATCATCAAATTCGGGGAATGAATGGCATCTAAAACCTTTCTCGCACGTCTGCAATCATATACAATATGATTGTACACTGGCTCAATCGCAAAGATCACGCCCATCTTCTCCGCATATTCCACAATCTCTCTGCAGCTCTCAATAAATATTTCCAGCGCTTCCTCTGAGTGATTTGCCTCCTCATAACGGTACTCTTCATTGACAGCACCTGTCTCTGTTCCAACCATACCACAGCCTAGCAGAGCAGCAAAACGAATATTGGCCTTATAGGTCTCCTTTGTCTTTGCGAGCCTTTCTTTGTTTGGATCGGCCAGATTAAGATAACAGCCAAGCACAGACACATCCACTTTATTCTCAGCAAACACCTGCCGCATATACATTGCCATGCCCGGCGTCATTGCCTCATTCTCTACATTAAAATCATGGATCGCCTTCTTTAAGGCAAGCTGTGTGCAGCAAAATCCTTTTTTGCCTGATCAAGCTTATTTTCAATGTCA
>CAMUFS010000164.1 GCA_947088195.1 uncultured Clostridia bacterium | reverse complement strand
CTTAGATTTGGAAACTATAACAAAAACTATTTCTGATATATATGATACAGAAAATGTTGTTACAGGAGCAGAAGTAAGTCTGAAAAATTCAGAAATAGATCCAGTAGACACCATTGATTTGTTTGCTATGAAATATCATGATTTTCTTACAATAAGACAAAAAGAATGTACATCAATAGATTATCTAGAATTGGGTGATGAAATATGCAAAAGGTATAGAATGAGTAAAGATAATATTTTAAAGTCTTTGGAAAATAAATAAGAAAAGGAGATGGCTAGATGAAACAAAAAAAAGTGGATTTGTCACTAGCTGTTGAAAAATGGTATCCTTTTATACTTTCATTGTTAGTGGGAATAATATATATAGTATTAAGCCCAGATATTAAAGATGATCCAGATACTATTTTAAATATGGTTGTTAATGTAGTATCTATATTACTTGGGTTTCTTAGTGCATTATTAGCATTGCTATTAAGCTTGAATACAAATGTAATTGTAAAAGAAATATTTAAAACAAATCATTACGCGAAATTAATGAAAAAATATTTTGAGAAATCAATAAGTGCAGGATTTATTCTCATTGCTTTAACAATTATGCTCTTATTGAGAAAGACAATCTTACAATGGAATATAAATATAATAAAGGTAATTGAAATACTATGGGTAGTTATAACAATGTTCTTCTTTACATCTGCTTTTAGAGTGATACATATAGTAATGAAAATTGTTTTTTTTGATGATAGATCATGTGAAAATACAGATGAAGCAAAAATGAATAATGAAGAACTAAAAAACTATGAAGAACTAAAGAATAAAAAGGCAATAAAAAGAATATAACGTTCGAAAACTACACGAATAATTAATACTATCATAAAACTCATAGCATTAGCTATGTGAAATGTAAAGGAAGGTATTTTATGAAAAATGGCGCCTTATACATCCGAGTCAGCACACATTTACAAGATGAGCTTTCGCCTGATGCTCAAAAACGACTTCTGTTAGATTATGCTAAGGCCAATCAAATTATTGTCTCCGAAGAGTATATCTTTGAAGAAAAAGGTATCTCCGGCAAAAAAGCAGATAAGCGGCCTCAGTTCCAACAGATGATTGCACTTGCCAAAACAAAGCCTATCCCATTTGATATTATCTTAGTCTGGAAATTCTCACGTTTTGCCAGAAATCAAGAAGAGTCTATTGTATACAAATCCCTGTTAAAAAAGCAGGGAATAGATGTTATAAGTGTAAGTGAACCTGTGGCAGATGGTCCTTTTGGCAGCCTGATTGAGCGTATTATTGAATGGATGGATGAATATTATTCTATTCGTCTTTCTGGTGAAGTTATGCGGGGCATGACAGAGAAGGCACTTCGGGGAGGCTATCAGGCAAGCCCTCCGCTGGGATACCGTATGGAAGCTCCCAAACAACCTCCTGTTATTGTCCCAGAAGAGGCTGCTGCCATCCGCTATATTTTTGATGCCTACGCAAATCAACATAAAGGAATCTTTGATATAGCTCGCTCTTTAAATGAAATGGGATATGAAACGCAAAGACATAAGCCATTTGAACGTCGTTCTGTAGAATACATACTTCAAAATCCTATGTATTGTGGTTTATTGAGATGGAACCGACATTGCAACGAAACAAATGAAATCAAAGATGAATCTGAATGGATTATCCGAAAAGGGGAACATCAGGCAATTATTTCAGAAAATTTATTTAAGAAAGCACAGGAACGTTACCATACCGAATACAGGCCAAAAGGAGCAAGACCTTCCAGTACTTACAAGCACTGGCTGTCTGGTCTTGTAAAATGTCCTGCCTGCGGTCGCACAATGATAGCAAAAGCAGTAAAATCCTCCAACAAAATTTTGTTCTATTTTACCTGTTATGGTTATACCAAAGGAAAATGCGCTGCCAAAACTTCTGTTGCTGCCACTAAATTAGAACCAGCCGTGCTATCTTCCATACAAGATGCATTTCAGACAGAATCCTTTTCTTACAGCAATATTATATCTCCCAGACAACATGAATCCACTTCTGCAGAACAGAAACGCCTCACCGATTTGATTCATAGAATCACTTATAAGGAACAACGTGCCCGCGATGCTTACATTAATGGTATTGATACTATGGAAGAATACAAAAAAAACAAGCTTAGACTACAAGAGGAACGACAGCGACTAGAAGAAAAGCTTACTCTTCTTTCTCCTGTTAGACAGGACCTTTCTCCTGAAGAAGTAAGACAAATAATGCAAAAACGCCTGAGAAGTGTTCATGATGTTCTTTTATCCAATGCTGATATTTCTAAGAAAAACTCTACACTCAAAAATGTGGTAGAGAGAATCATTTATGATAAAGTGACAGATACAGTAAAGCTCTATTACTATTCTTAATTTTTTAACCCATAATTGTATGTTATTACTATAAGGATGACACAATGGGGTTCCAAAAGCTTAGGGGATCAAGGGTATTCCCCCATTGAAATTATCCGTCATTTCTATGGTTTTGATATGTATATTAACACCGCGGAACAGATATCTGGTATCCCTTCTTCATGGCCCGGTTACACTCTGACCATAGGCTCACGGGGTGAAAAGGTACGCCATATGCAAGAACAGCTAGATGTGATCGCTGAAGTTTATTCTGCCATACCAAGAATCGCTGCGGATGGCATCTATGGTCCAATGACACAGAGTGCTGTCAGAGAATTTCAATCCATCTTTGGGCTTCCGCAGACTGGGGATGTGGACTTCTCCACATGGTATAAAATTTCACAGATATATGTGGGAATCAGCAGAATCGCTGAGCTAAATTAAACAATTCTTAAGCTCCACGTACAAGAACAGACTAAAACTGTTGTTTACATTCTTCCCTTCCTATACTATAATAGGGAAAGAACAATAATTTCCGGGAGGGAAAACAAATGAAAAATAATGTTTTGGTTATTATGGCTGCCGGCATCGGCAGCCGTTTCGGGGGAATCAAGCAGCTTACTCCCGTTGGTCCGGGAGGAGAGATTATTATGGAATACTCTATCTATGATGCGATCCGCGCCGGATTTAAAAAGGTTATCTTTATTATTCGAAAGGATATTGAAAAAGATTTTAAAGAAATCATTGGAGACCGCATCTCGAAATATATTGAGACAGAATATATTTTCCAAGATCTGGATGCACTTCCTGACGGTTATCACAGACCAGTGGACAGAACAAAGCCATGGGGCACAGGGCAAGCTGTCTTAAGCTGTCTTGGAAAGCTTGATGCGCCTTTTGCTGTTATCAATGCAGATGATTATTATGGAAGAGAAGGCTTCAAGGTAATTCACGAATTTTTATCAAATCCAAAACCATCCGATAAAAAATATCATTTCTGTATGGCAGGCTTTGTGTTAGGCAACACATTAAGTGAATTTGGCTCTGTCACCAGAGGAATCTGCCATGTGGATGAAAATGGATGTCTTACAGACATTGTGGAGACATCAAATGTCTGCAAAGATGGTTCCCGCGCCTACATAAAAGAAGATGATGGACAGCGCGATATTGACTTCTTCTGCCCAGTATCTATGAATATGTGGGGCTTTACCCCAGATTTCTTAGAAGAGCTTAAACAGCGCTTTACGGATTTTCTTGACCATATGGAGAATCCAATAAAGTCTGAATATCTGCTTCCTGAAGTGGTTGATAAATTAATAAAAGAAGATCTTGCAAAAGTCAGTGTTCTTCACACAAATGACAAATGGTTTGGTGTCACATATCAAGAAGATAAACAATACGTCATAGATTCTTTTGCTGCTCTCACCAAAGAAGGAATCTATCCTGAACACTTATTTCCATAAAATACATAGCTATCCCGCGCTGCTTTTGTAAAAAGCAGCGCAGAAATGAGGAAATTATGCCACAATCAACGCTTCCAGCCATCCATATGCGGATGCTTGGAGCCTGCACGATTTATTTTCAAGAACATTCCATCCGCTCCACAGACCATCACTCCAAAAAGCTTTGGATACTTTTATCTTATATGGTTCTAAACCGAAACCGGGAAATCTCTCAGGAAGAATATATTCATCTATTATGGCAGAAAGAGACAAGCAGCAATCCATCTGGCGCATTAAAGACTTTGATGCACCGATTAAAAAAGCTTCTTAGTTCCTTATCTTACCCAGAACCTGTTATTCTTCCATACCATGGGACCTATGCATTTAATCCTGAGATTCCCTGTCAGATTGATGTAGAAGAATTTTCTAGCTTATGTCGTACAGCAGAGATGGAAAGAGATACCACAGCTTATCAAAATACCTTAAAGCATGCCTTAACCCTCTATCAAGGTGATTTTCTTCCCGACATCCGGGAAAATAACTGGATCTCTTCTCTCCATTCCAAATATCATGCTTTGTATCTGCACTCTGCCCGAACTATGATTGAACTGTTAATGAAAAGTGAAGCATATGCTCAGGCGGCAAACCTATGCTGGCAGGTGCTGTCCCTCACGCCTTATGAGGAAAGTATCCATTATCATTTAATTCATTCTCTATATCTGTCTGGAAGCCAACAAGCCGCACTCACTCAGTATAATACATCAAGGGAACTATTTCTCTCTCATTTTTCTCAGCTTCCCTCAGAGCGTTTTCTGGAATTATATAGAATTATTTCTACAGGCAGAAACCATGTGGAGACAGATATTGAACTTATTCAGGACAGCTTAACAGAAAAATCACCCACAGGAACCTTTTTTTGCGAATATGAAATATTTAAAGAATTGTACCGCTTAGAGACTCGCGTCGTAAAAAGGACACGTTCCTCTATCTATCTATGCCTGATTACCATTCCAGAAACCTACACAGATAAAAATATTTTAAATCAGAGTATGCTGCTCCTTAAAAATGCAATTATAAACTCACTGCGGGCAAGTGATATTTTCACCCGCTACAGTCCTTCTCAATATCTGCTCTTGGTTCCCGCACCTAATATGGATGTCATAAAACTAATACTTAACCGAATTTTTACACAATATCACAAAAACAAAGAAGTTATAAAGCCGGAATACGCCATACGCAAACTACAATCATAGAGCTATGTCCACCACGCTCCCCACGGCTGCGGCTGCCTGTTCTGTCGCTGTTCCTGATAATTCCATAGAAAGCGATGCATCCGCTGCACCAGAAGAATCAACAGGAGCAGTGGATGCACTCTGTTCTGCCTGTACTCTTGCCTGCTCTCTACTTAACTCGTCCAGAGAAGCTTTTAACCTGAGAATCTCGTTGCTCTCGTCTGAATATCCCTCATCCTTCATAATGGAAAGCTTACCCTTAATATATTTCATATCTGCTTCATTGACCTTACCACGCTCATAATTTCGATTCCATTTTTTCTTCTGAGCCAATTCCACCCAATCTTTTTTCTCAGCAATCGCTTCCAACGCCTCCTGCTTTGCTATCTCCTGTTTAATCTGCCGTTCCTTTCTCTCAATTTTATGTCTTGTCTCTATTTTTCTTACCATATCCTCGCTGCCGTTTTTTCTTTCCAGCTTTTTCTTTTGTATCTCTTCTTCTCTTAGATTTTGCACTTTTTTCGATGCGCATTGTATCATACGCCTAGCATGTATTATTGCATTTGTTATCTCCCGATCATCATATTGTCCTGTGGATTGGCTGCGCCTTAGCACACCAAGCTTAGTACGTGCATGTGCCAATACATTCGCTGCACTGCTAAGCTTATTCGCACGCAAAATCTGCTGAGATGTTTCCCTGTGATTATAATTCAGCCTCTTTTTTTTAACCTTCTTTTTAGAACTTTTTTGCACACGGGAAGCTAAGGTCTTACTATTTTCCTCCTTCTTTTTTGCCCTTTCCATATAAGTATTTGCTATATTTGTCATATTGCTATTCTCTATGGTATTCATACAAAATCCCCCTTCTGTACCGATTGGTATCTTACAATACTTACCTATATCATCGGCAGAACAGGGAAAAAATTTAATGTCTTTGCAGCAAAAAATAACCTGCCGTATAGGCCGCCGCCATTCCTCCAAGCAAGCCTCCTATTACATCTGTAGGATAATGTACACCAACATAAAGCCTTGACAGCGCAATCAACCCTGCAAGAATTAATGCACTTACCCCGAAAATCTTTGGCATGGTTCTATAGATGCTTATCGCTGCTGCAAAAGAGCTTGCTGTATGCCCAGAAGGAAAAGAAAAATCTCGCGGCGCTGGGATTAAGGGAATCAGCCCTTCCACCACCTCATAAGGTCTCGTTCTCGAAAATACATGTTTTAATACCATATTGTTAATAAGTAACGACATAAACAAAGAAAATAATACAAGCACTCCTGCTCGCCTGCTTTTTTCAAAAAAAAGTAAAAGCACTCCAAGAACTATCCAAATAGCTCCTTTATCACCCAAATGTGTAATTGCTTTAAAAATAACATCCAACACTGGATTCCTTATATATTCTTGCAAAAATAATAAAACCTCACCATCTACCATAAATAAAGTTTTCATAATCCTCCTTTTTCTTACGACTGTTTATTTCAAATTATTGTAAACTGGTTTAAATATTTATCAAATATTTTCTATTTTTCTTGCATATTTGCAAAGTCTGATCTACAATATTACTGGCATCAGTTCTGGGAGGAGTACGGTTCTGCTGTATCGCCAGTGTCTCGGTTCACACACAGTATATCCCGGAGGAACACTTGGCGGCTGATGCTGTTTTATTCTATTTTTCTATCGTTGCTTTTTTACTCTTTAGCATCGTTATTCCTGCTAGTATAATAATAGGAAATATCATGGCAAATGTAAATCCCATTTTTAATTGATCGCCGTTTGCACTAGCAATCATCCCCACCACCGTTGGACCGGCTGAACAGCCTATATCTCCTGCAAGCGCCATCAAAGCATACATTGCTGTCCCAGCGGCAGGTAAATGCAATGCAGCCATACTAAAAGTTCCCGGCCAAAATATAC
>CAMUFS010000163.1 GCA_947088195.1 uncultured Clostridia bacterium | reverse complement strand
TAGGATATGCGAATATTATAGCATAAAACCTATAGAATGTAAATTCCTGATTGTATATGGAGATTTTTTGAGAAGGGGCCAGTTCGCTGAGTGAATCTTTCTTGGAAGGAGGTTACATTATATACAGAAAATGGTTGCATTTGTCCTTGATCTATAATAGAATAAGGATACGTAACGGACATATTTGGCGGCAATATGTCAGTTAGACAAATTTATGTCAGAACAGGAGAAATACAATGAGAAGAGGAATTTCCAAATTTTTAACAGGGCTTTTAGCGATGTCCCTTGTTTTTTCTTCTGGCAGTTATCCAGTGTACGGCAGCGGAAACCAACCGTCTGTTGTTCTGGATCTGGAGAAGACGAAAGCAGTGACAGGTCCCGCGACGGAGGTAGTGAGTCCTACAACGGATGCGGTGACAGGTCCTGCAGCAGGTGTGGGCCAGAATATTGGTATGCCGAGAGGAACCATAGAGGTGAAGCCTGCCTTGGAAGTGCAGATTGTTTCAGGAGTTGAAGTAAAAAAAGCTCAGGACTTTCAAGTAGTGCTGAGAAATGGAACGAAGGAATACAAAGAACAGGTGAAGCTTTTAAGAACGGATGCCAGCTCTTTTGAACCTTCGCGTGCAGTAGCCAGCTTTTCTGAGGTAGAGAGCGGCACGTATGATTTAGTAGTGTCTGGTGATGGATACATTACTTATACACAGAGAGTGGAAGTAAAGAATAATTTAAGTTATCGGATACAGATCTATACGGGTAAAGTTGAGATTGATGGACCGGGTGTGATTATCCGCGGGGACGTGAATGGGGACGGAAAATTAAGCAAAGAAGATGCGACCGCGGTAGTAGATGCCATTGAGGCAAAAAATCAGGGTTCGAATTATGACTTAAATGGAGATGGTGTAGTTGATCTGTTGGATTTGAATTATGTGACAGATTTTCTCGCAAAATATGAGCCAAGGACTGCGGAGCCAGAGATCTTGATTCCAACTTCTCTTGTGACAGCAGATGTTCTCAGTGGAACGGAGATCGACAATGGTAGTGTAAAGAATATACTGGAGGGAACTGGTGAGCTGGGGCTTTCCTCTTCGTCCGGTGCTATATCAGAGAGCAATCCTGTGCAGCTTGACTTTGATTTTACTGGGGCGAAGGAACCAGTAAATATGTCAGGTATTGTGATAGAGCCGTCTAAGACAGGGCGCGGGGTGATTTGTTCTGGTTATATTGAAATTGTCTATGGAGAGAATAATGAGACAATGACCTTGCCGATCACATCTCCCGCTGGAGGTGTCCTTTTGGGTGCTGTCGGGCAGAGGAGTGGTGCATCCGCCAATGTGGATGAGACTGGCACTTTAGTGGTCAGCCTTGGCGGGCAGATTGCAGTAAAGCATGTGACACTTAAGATTACGGGGATTGGGGGCAAGGATAATAAATTAAATCTTGCTCAGATGTCCAGTGTGGAATTTGTCAATGATATGGAGAAGAGGATTCCAGATCCGGTGATGAATGTGCCAACACAGCTTAAGGCAGTTGCGGGAAATAAGTCTTTTGTATTAAGCTGGAGCAAGGAAAAGAATGTCACAGGATATGAGGTGATGATTTCTTATAATGGCATAACAGAGACAAGAAAGACAACCTCCACGCAAATTGATATTCGTCAGTTTAACAAGAGTGAGCTGGAGAATAACATTGCTTATACTGTCTGTGTGCAGTCCATCAATGGAGAGTGGAAAAGTGGTTATTCAAAGTCTATTGAGGTAACACCAAAGCCAAACAAGAAACCAGATGCTCCAGATAATGTAAAGGTGAGAGGTGGCTATCGCAGCATTACGGTAAGCTGGAGTAAGCTTGATGATGCGGATACCTTTAACTTGTTCTACAAGGAGGACGGCGAGGCAGAATTTAAGAAAGTGACAGGAATTAAGGGGCTGGCCTATGAAATTACTGGGTTAAAGGATGATACAAAGTATGTGGTATATCTGACAGCGACAAATGAACTTGGCGAGGGCCCAGCTTCTTTGCAGGCAGCAGATAAGACATTGGGGGCAGTAGCTGATGTGAAGCTTCCAGAGTACAAGCTTATCAATACTTCGAATGGTTCAGGTGTGTTGAGCAATCATATAAAATCTGCTGTAATTGGCGGTATAGGCACAATGGTGGATAGTCCGCTTGATAAAGAAAAGAGTGCATTGGGAATTTTTGATAATACTTGCAATTCTTATGTAGAATGTGCGGATTGGGACTATGGCGGAGCATATCCCGATGCAGTGAAGGGTGTGACAGCAGAGCTTGATAAGGTCTATACAATCGGTATGATCGCTCTGTATGAGCCTGTTGATATTGGTACATATTCTTTTGCATCTGTGTCATATTGGGATGAGAAGAATGAAAAACACGCATTGAAAAACGTATCTATCGTGCAGAGAACGATTGATAATAGAAGATTTTATCTTATTAAATTTAATGAGCCTATCAAGACATCAAAGCTTCAGGTCGGCATAGGAAGGTATGGTTCTTCTCCTCGTATGGTGAGAATTGCCGAGATGAGATTTTATGAATACGATAGTCTTGAGCAGGATATTATGAATTTATATGCAGATGATTTGCATATTGTGCTGAAGGACACTGTGACAGAGGCAGTGATCGCGCAGCTTCAGACTAGACTGGACACCAAAGATTCTGTGAGTGGCGAATATCATCCTGAGAGGGAGATGTTGCAGACAGAGCTTGATATGGCAAAGAAGCTTTTGCAGACACCCGGTCTTAATGATGTGATTCAGGTGAATCCAAATATAGCAGCATCAAATGATAGTCAGATCGCATCGGGTGGTTTGAATGCTTGGCAGCCTCTTGGCGTAGCGGCAGCCTCCGAAGAGCAGATTGTAGTGTATGTGGGACACCCCGGTATGAAATCAGGGGCGAATACAAATATTCAGCTTGTTTTTACACAGCAGCACGCAGAATCTTCCAATTTATATAAAGCAGTGAATTTGAAAATAGGAAGAAATGAGATCACACTGCCAAAGATTTCTTCTACAGATAAGGAAAAAGGTGGTGCACTGTATGTACAATACAGTGGAAGCAATGCGAAGGATCAGTATGCGGTCAGAGTAAGCGGCGGTGTGAAATTCCCTGTGCTGAATTTATATGGTGTGCCAGAGGCAGATCGCGCGCAGAGAATTGATACTTATGTAAAGGAGCTTGCTGCGTATGTGGCGCAGATTGAATCACAGCATAACGAGCTTCATGCAGGCAATCAGAATGAAAATGTAAATTATACATATGATGCAAAGACTTGTATTTTAAATATGACAGATATTCAGATGGATAAGATGATGCTCTCCATCCCAGCAAGCCAAGCACTTGCAGGTCTTGGAACAGGGGATCGGGCTACAGCACTGAAAAATGCGATTGTATCTATGGATGGTATGCTGACATTGTTCTATCAGCACAAGGGTTTGACAAATTCCTTTGCAGAGGGAACCAGCGCTGATGTGATTGCAAAGAACCATCTGCCTTATCGTTATTTGAATATTCGGTATATGAAGATGTTTGCCGGAGCATTTATGTACGCGGCCGGAAATCATATTGGAATAGAGTGGGGCAGTACACCGGGTGTAGTAAATTGTACACCTGTATCAGCCGACGCTGACGGAAGATATATAAGCGGACGTTATTTTGGATGGGGTATTGCTCATGAGGTTGGACATCAGATCAATCAGTCTGCCTATGCGCTGGCGGAGGTGACAAATAATTATTTTTCTGTTTTGGCACAGGCAAAGGATACAAATGACTCTGTGAGACTTCAGTATTCTGAAGTATTTAAGAAGGTGACTTCTGGTACATGGGGATATTCGAGCAATGTGTTCACGCAGTTAGGTATGTATTGGCAGCTTCATCTGGCATATGACAGGGACTATAATTTTAAGACATACGATACTTATCAGGAGATAATAGAAAATCTGTTTTTTGCTAGAGTGGACAGCTACGCGAGAAATGCAAGTGCAGCGCCAGCGCCGGGAGGCGTAAGCTTGACACTTGACGGTGACAGAGATCAAAATCTGATGCGCCTTGCAAGTGCGGCAGCACAAAAGGACTTGACAGATTTCTTTACCAGATGGGGATTGGTGCCAGATGCAAAGACACTGGCTTATATGAACCAATTTACAAAAGAGACGCGCGCGATCTATTATGTGGATGATGCGGCGAGAGTGTATGAGATGGAAAATGGAAAATCAGGTGCTATCACAAATAAGGATGTGGTTTCGGCTACCGTTTCGGCAAATGGAAGCACAGTTACATTGACAATGCGTCCAGCTGCCTCTTCCGATGTTATTCAAGGATATGAGATTACAAGAGTATTTACCGAGCAGGGCAAGCAGAGAAGAGAGGTTGCAGGCTTTACACAGGATGAGACCTTTATCGATCAAGTAGCATTTGCAGCCAACCATGTGATTGCCTATGAAGTGACAGCGATTGACAAGTTTATGAACCGTTCAGCAGTCTGTGAGACTGTGCCAGTAAAGATCGGTGGAGATGGACAAAAGGACAAGACAAACTGGACTGTCACCACAAATATGACATCCTCTCAGGATAAGGTAAACGATTCCACAGAAAATGATCCATGTGAGCCAACACCAGTTCCTGCGATAGATAAAGTCATTGATGGAACAACCTCCACAGTATATACAGGCTCTTCTTCAGGAGAGGACCCTTATATTATCCTTGCACTCAATCAATTTACAGATGTGACAGCATTGCGCTATACTTCTTCTGGCGGTTCTGGAATCACTAACTATGTAATTGAGGTAAGTAAAGATGGAACCAGTTATACAGAGGTAAAGAAGGGCACATTTAAGAGTGGTACAGATACAGTGTACTTTGAAAATGGCACAGATCCATGGGTATGCACTTACGATGCGGCATTTGTAAAGCTTACTGCTGTGGGACAAAGTGGAAAGACCATATCCGTTGCTGAGATTGATCTATTTGGACCTTCTGGAGATAATATTGAATTTTTGAGTGGACAGAGTGGTATTGGTGTATTGAGCAATGCGTACACTTACGCTGCCGGAAAAACAATACCAGCGGGCTCTATTATCTTCACGGGCACATACAAGGGAAATCCTGCTTATAATGTAGTGGTTCTCTATGATGGTGACGGAAATATTGTGGGCGGCACAGACAGCGACAACAATCTGGTGGCACATCAGATTATTCTGGCAGACGATCCGAAAGACGCAATGCTTGGCGAGACTTCAGAGGGCAGATGGATCTACTGGATAGAGCCAGTGTCTGGCAGTACACCACCAACCTTGTCAGCAAAATATGTGCGCGCAGAGCTCTACAGAGTTGACAATGCATTGACAAATGAAGGACAAAGATTGGTAAGTGATACAGAATATGTAGAAATACCAGCAACTTTGCCTAATATTTCACTGAGCAATTAAATAAAATGCCAGAGCGTGTTTGAAAATAAATTTTTCAGACACGCTCTAAAATGCAACGCGCTAGTATTATTGGAAAGTGTGAGGGAAATGTGAGAAAATGATAAGAAAACAGATTTGTAAAACAAGCTTAGCTTTGCTTTCTTTTATGTTATTTGCGTTGCCTGTAAAAGCAGCAGATGATTCGGTTGCTCTTCAGGTAAATGGAAATAAGGTGGAAGCTACTTTTCAATCTGGGGCAGCGAGTGGGGCACAGGAAGAAATCCTGTCCTTACAGCTTAGCTTTGAGCTTACTTCCAAAGATGGAAAGCCAAAGAAAAATGAAGTAGCATTTGAATTTAACAGTGCCATTCAAAGTGTAGTAGCAGAAAGCCGTTATCAGGAAAGCACAGGTGTGCTAAATATTTATATATCAGGAAGTGAAAATATTCTTTCTGGAGATGAGACCTCTCTGGGAAAAGTAATTTTCACCCCATCGGCAAATACAGCGCAATATTCCGTCAAGGTTATAGAAAATAGCCTAAAAACGGTCAATAAAGCTTTTTATATGGAAGAGCTTCCTGTTATTGCTCCAATAGAGGGAAATGTAGTAATTGGAGGCAATAATGGAGGAAACGGCGGTTCCGGTGGCAATGGAGGGAGCAGCGGAAGTGGTAGTGGTGGAAGCAATGGCAGCGGCTCCGGCGGCAATCATGATTATGATGATTGGTATTCCGATGAGGAGGATGGCAGAAGGCCAGAAAATAATATTAGCAGCAACCGTCCGCCAGAGATTCTGGTTACAAATCCAAATCCGCCTTCTGTAATAAATCCGGGCACACCGCCGACACCTGTTTCGCCGCCAAACAACAATGAGACGACACCCGCCACGGATCAGGCGAACAATGCAACAGATACTGGCACCAGCCCTGCCCCAGCAGAAAATCCTTCAGGTACACAGAACAAGCCTTCTTCATCTGGTACAGACAGTGGAAATGGCAAGGGAAACAATGCTTCTGATTCTAATACAAATGAAAAGAATGAGAGCAGTACCGAGACGAGTACCGCATCAGAAGGCTCTGATAATCCAAGCTCCGTTCCAAATGAGTCAGAGTCAACAACAGAAGGAGAGCGTGTGACAGAAGAACAAACACAAGAGTCAGAAAAAGAAACAGAGGTATCAGCACAACCGGAGAAGACACAGGATAACGAAGAGAAAAAATCTTCTAATCTGTTGACTTGGTTGTTGGCAGCACTGGGAATTGTGGTTGTAGGAGCAGCGGCTGCAACGGGATTTGTTTTGATGCGTCGTTCACCAGAAGAAAACAAAAAAGGTAGAAAAAAAGATCGATTAAAATAAATTATGTTTCTGAAATTTAAGAAAAAACAATATATTTTAATGCGATTAAAAAAATAGCTCAGAGAATTACAATGCTCTGGGCTACTTTTTCAGTGAGGCTTGGCGTTTTCTTACGATACTAAATTTGCGAGAAAAGTATAGTTATCACTTATTTGCAATAGAAGAATCATGTTCGAGACAGGTCCACCCAG